>JBCCWM010000011.1:0-25393 GCA_039193505.1 Pseudomonadota bacterium
GCCAGCCATGCCTCTTTGGGGTCGAGGGATGCGAGACGATCCCCTCACGCCGCGTGCGATCCTCGCCGGCGCGTGTGACGTCCGTCAACATGCTCATGCCGCAGACCTGCACAGATGGATCCATTTGTCTCGGTCGATCCGGGAGCGTCTTGTGTACTGTGGCGAAAGTCGGGGTTCGCAGTCTTTCTTGACAGAACTGGGCACTCGGGTGACCATTTCTTAATAACTTCAAAAAAGGGAGGCCGCGATGACCGTTCGCAACATTCTGAGGTCAAAGCCAACCCATGATATTCTGACTGTACGGCCTGACGCGACCGTGTCGGACGCTGCGCGGCTTCTGTCGGAGAACCGCATCGGCGCGCTTATCGTCTCGTGCGATGGCGTGCGTCTGGACGGAATGCTCTCGGAGCGCGACATCGTGCGCGAGTTGGGGCGGGAGGGGGCTAAGGTGCTTGAGCGGCCGGTGTCCGCCCTGATGACCGCGACTGTTGTCACGTCGAGCCCTGACGAAGTTGCCGTGCAGGCGCTCCAAAAGATGAGCGACGGTCGGTTCCGGCACCTGCCGGTGATGGAGTGTGGGGACATGGTGGGCGTCGTGTCGATCGGCGACGTCGTCAAGTACCGCATCGACGAGGTTCAGCGCGAAAACGTGGCGCTGACGGACATGATCGTGGGACACGGGTAGGCGCACGTCCCTGCCGGACTTGACGGCCGTCCAGCAATATTGTTGCGTGGCGCCGCGTCAGTCTGGCGTTGGGGGGCTGAATGCGCATTGGACTCTATCCGGGAACGTTCGACCCGGTCACGCTCGGGCACACGGATATTGTTCGCAGGGCGTGCGCGTTGGTTGATCGCCTTGTGATCGGCGTCGCTATCAATCGAGACAAGGGTCCGCTGTTCCGCCTCGAGGAACGGGTGTCGATGATTGACGCGGAGTGCGTGCCGATTGGCGTCGAGATGGGGGTTGAGATCCGGGTGCATCCGTTCGAAAACCTGCTCATCCATTGTGCGGAGGATGTCGGAGCCGGGATCATTTTCCGCGGCCTGCGGGCTGTTTCTGACTTCGAATACGAGTTCCAGATGGTCGGGATGAACCGAGCGATGAAAGACGAGATCGAAACGGTGTTTTTGATGGCTGACGCGCACCATCAGGCGATTGCGTCCAAGTTGGTGAAAGAGATTGCGCGTCTTGGCGGGGATATCGCGCCCTTTGTCTCGCCGCGCGTGGCCGATGCGCTGCTGGCGCGCTTCGCCTGACACTTAGAGAAGGAGATCAAAGGATGCCCGAATACGAGGATCCCGAGAACACACTGGTGATCACATTGAAGGACGGCGACGTCGCGTTGAAGCTCTTGGCGGATGTCGCGCCGCTCCATGTTGAGCGGATCAAGACGTTGGCGCGGGACGGCGCCTATGACAATGTCGCGTTCCACCGTGTGATCGAGGGGTTCATGGCGCAAACGGGCGACGTTGAGAACGCCAATATGGAGCTTGATTACAATCCCGGTCGAGCGGGGACCGGCGGATCATCGCTGCCGGATTTGAAGGCGGAGTTCTCGAAAGTGCCGTTCGACCGGGGGGCGCTCGGAATGGCGCGCTCGTCGAACCCGAACTCGGCTAACAGTCAGTTTTTTATCATGTTCGCGGAGGGGCACTTCTTGAACGGGCAGTACACGAATTTCGGGCAGGTCATCGCCGGCATGGAGTTTGTGGATGGCATCGCCCGGGGTGAGCCGCCGGCGGCGCCGGATCGGATGATCCGGGTGCGTGTTGCAGCGGATCTCGCGGCATGATCCGGCGCGGTGTTTTTGCCCTTCTGCTTGGCCTTTTGGCCAGCGGCGCCTGGGCTCAGTCGCCTGAGAACGTGCTGGTTGTCGATGTGACGGGGAGCGTCACCGGCACCGTGGAGATCGAGCTTTTGCCCGATGTCGCGCCCGGGCATGTCGAGCGGATCAAGCAGCTCGCCTCCGAGGGGGCCTATGACGGCGTCGCGTTCCATCGTGTGATCGACGGGTTCATGGCCCAGACAGGCGATGTCGAGTTCGGGACGCGCGCGCGCCTTGCCGAAGGACGTGCCGGGACCGGCGGTTCGTCCTATCCGGATCTCGCGGCGGAGTTCTCGGGAGAGGCGTTTGAGCGTGGGACAGTCGGGATGGCGCGGGCACAGAGCCCCAACTCGGCCAACAGCCAGTTCTTCATCATGTTTGCGCCCGCCCCGCATCTGAACGGCCAGTATACTGTCTTTGGCCGCGTGATCTCGGGCCAGGACATCGTGGATGGCATCGCGCGTGGATCGGGTCCGGGTGGCGGTGTCGCGACCCCAGATTTCATGGAGCGCGTGCGGCTCAAATCCGAGGGTTGACGTTACGGAGTGTCACCTCTTCGCGAGAAGGGGTGGCGGTCCTCTGCGCCGCTCGGCACGATAGCGCTCATGCGACGGCGGCTCTTTCTGACGGCAATGACGGCGTTCGGTGCCTTTCCCGTGCGGGGAGAGGTTCCGTCCCGGTGGCAGGCTGCGTGGCCCAGGACCAACTTCGATCGAATGCTGGTCGATCCGGCAGAGATCCGATCGGGTGGTGTGCCAAAAGACGGGATCCCAGCGCTCGACGGCGTGTCTTTCGGCTCGGGGCAGGGAATTCCTGGACAAGAGCCTGTGGTGACGGTCGCGCTCGACGGGGCGGCGGCGCGAGCGTACCCGGTGCGCTACCTGATGTGGCACGAGATCGCCAATGACCGCATTGAGGATGTGCCGGTTGCCGTCACGTACTGCCCGCTCTGCAATTCGGCGCTGGTCTTTGATCGGCGTGTCAATGGCCGAACGCTCTCGTTCGGTGTGACTGGAATGCTCCGGCACTCCGACCTCATCATGTATGACCGGGAAACAGAAAGCTGGTGGCAGCAGATCGAGGGTCGCGCGATCCTCGGGGCCCTCGCCGGGACGGAATTGCGCCAAGTCGTCAGTTGGATGGAGCCGTTGGCGGCGTTTCTGGCGCGCACCTCGGACGCTTTGGTGATGGACGAGCCGAGAGGCGCGCGAGGCTATGGCCGCAATCCCTATCGCGGCTACGACACATCGGCTCGACCGTTTCTTTACGACGGCTCTGCGCCGCCGCATGGGATCGAGCCGCTCGCGCGTGTGGTGAAAGTGGGGGATCGGGCCTGGCCGCTCTCCCGTTTCGACGAGGGGACTGAGCTCCGCGAGGCGGGCCTCCGTCTTGTTTGGGCGGGGCGCATGGCCTCTGCCCTTGACGCGGGACTGATCGCTGACGGGCGTGAGGTGGCCGCAATTCGGGTGTTTGACGAGGCTGGGCGCGACGTTCCACATGAGGTGGTGTTTGCCTTCGCCTTCCATGCCTTTGAGCCCGAGGGTGTCTGGATGCTGGGACGCTAGTCGCCACGAAGGCCATCGCCGGCAACTTCTGTGCAGTCGCGACTTGGGTCGTGGGGCCCGCCGTGTCGAGAGGCCGGCGTTGTTTTTGCTCGAAGGACCGGCTTCGTTGGGCGGGGCGGTCGTCGGTGCGCGCCGCCCTTCCGGACTATCGCTGCGCTCGGGGTGCCGGCTAGCCGCGCGCGGGATGGGCAGTCGCTTCAGTCGACCAAAAGGGGATCTTTGTCGGGCGCCTTAGAGCCGGACGAGGGCATGTCGCTTTTTTCCGGCCGAGAGTTTGAGCGTGCCGGCGTCGCCCACGATCATTGCCCCAGCATCGGTGACGGGCGCGTCGTCGATGCGGGCACCGCCTTCGGCAATCAGACGCTTGGCCTCCTTGCCCGATGCAGCAAGGCCCGTTTTGACGAAGAGCTGCACGATTGAGATGCCACCATCCCCAAGGTCGTCTGGACCGAGCGTGATCGTGGGAAGATCGTCCCCGACACCGCCCCGCTCGAAAACCTCGCGGGCCGTCGCCTCCGCCGCCACTGCGGCATCCGGGCCGCGGCAGAGCTTTGTGACCTCATTGGCGAGGCGCACTTTGGCTTCGTTGATCTCTGAGCCGGCGAGCGCGCCGAGGCGGTCGCACTCAGCAACGTCGATTTCCGTGAACATTTTCAGGAACCGCCCGACATCGGCGTCCGCCACGTTCCGCCACCATTGCCAAAAGTCGTAGGAGGACATCATGTCCTCGTTGAGCCAAATCGCGCCATCGGCGGATTTGCCCATCTTCTTGCCATCCGAGCGGGTGACGAGGGGCGTGGTCAGGCCGTAGGCGTCTGCCCCCTCAACTCGGCGGATGAGGTCGGCGCCCGATACGATGTTGCCCCATTGGTCCGAGCCGCCCATCTGCAAAACGCAACCGTGACGGCGGTGGAGCTCTAGGAAGTCGTAGGACTGGAGGAGCATGTAATTGAACTCAATGAATGAGAGCGACTGCTCCCGGTCGAGGCGGGACTTGACCGACTCGAATGTCATCATACGGTTGATCGTGAAGTGCCGGCCAATGTCGCGCAGAAACTCGATGTAGCCCAGTTTGTCGAGCCACTCGGCATTGTTGGGCATGAACGCGTCGGTCGGCCCGTCGCCGAAGGCAAGGTAGCGCTCGAACACGCGTCGGATGCCGGCGGCGTTGGCCTCGATCTCATCGAGGCTGCGGAGTTTGCGCATCTCATCCTTGCCGGAGGGGTCGCCTACTTTGGTCGTGCCGCCGCCCATCAGGGTGATTGGTCGGTGGCCGGTCTGCTGCAGCCAGCGCAGCATCATCACCTGGACAAGATTGCCGATGTGGAGCGAGCTCGCGGTCAGGTCGTAGCCGATATAGCCCGTGACAGTTCCAGATTTCAGCGTGGCGTCAAGCCCCTCAAGGTCGGTGCAATCGGCGATGAAACCACGGCTTTGCAGCGTGTGGAGGAAATCGGAGGTCGGTTTGTAGGTCATTGCCAGTGGGCCCCACTCAATGTCAGGTGGGTTATGGCGATCCCGGGTGAGTTTGGAAAGGGGCCGATGATCTGGGCGCTCGGCCTGATGAGCGGGACCTCAGCCGACGGCGTTGACGCTGCGTTGATCGAGACCGACGGCGAGACGATCGGAGGGTTTGGCCGGACGACCTTTGTTCCTTACACCGCCAGGGAGAGGGCGCTGATCCGGGGCGCGTTCGGGCTGTGGCACGGGGCGGATGGGCTGGCAGAGGTCGCAGAGGTGGTCGAGCGGCGGCACCTCGAGGCGGCGGCGCTTGGCGGCGAGGTTGTCGGATTTCATGGTCAGACGCTGGCGCACGACCCGGAGGGATATCGCACACATCAGTTGGGATCGGGGGCGTGGCTTGCGGCGGCGCTGTCGCGGAGCGTTGTGTGGGATTTCCGGAGTGCGGATGTGCTGTCCGGGGGCGAGGGGGCGCCGCTTGTTCCGGTGTTTCACCGGGCGGCCCTGCAGTTTGCAGGCATCAGGGAGGTCACGGCTGTTCTCAACCTCGGGGGCGTTGGCAATGTCACTTGGGTGGCGCCCTCGGGTGAACTGTTGGCCTTTGACACGGGGCCTGGGAACGCGCTCTTGGATGACTTGATGCGTGCCCGGGTTGGGACGGAGATGGATGTCGGCGGCGCGCTCGCCGCTGACGGACGGATCTCGGAGGAGATCGTTGCGGACGTGCTTGCGGATCCGTTCTTCGCACGGACGCCGCCAAAGTCGCTCGACCGAGATCACTTTGGGTGGGTTTTGGACCGTGTTGCGTCCCTGGCGACGGAGCATGCGCTAAAGACCCTGGCGGCGGTTACGGCGGCCGCTGTGGCGGATGCGGTGCGGCATATGCCCGAGCCGCCGACGCGCTGGCTCTTGGCCGGCGGAGGGCGGCGCAATGCGACAGTCGCCGCATTGATCGGCGCGCGGACCAATGCGCCCGTTGCCGCTGTCGAGGCGGTGGGCCTCGACGGGGATATGCTGGAGGCGCAGGCCTTCGGGTACTTAGCGGTGCGGGTGCTGCGAGGGTTGCCCACGTCCTTTCCCGAGACAACGGGCGCCCGGCTGCCGGTCTGCGGCGGTCGTATCTCGCGGGCTGCGCTCAGTTGAAGCCGTCGGGGGTCTGGTAGGGTTTGGCGAGGTTCGAGAAGCGGGTGAATCGGCCCTCGAAGGCGAGATCGACAGTCCCGATCGGCCCGTGACGCTGCTTGCCGATGATGACCTCTGCTTTGCCTTCGAGGCGCGCCATGGCCTCCTGCCACTTCATCATTCCGTCGGTGTCGTGCTCGCCCGGCTTTTCGCGTTCTTTGTAGTATTCCTCTCGGAAGATGAACATGACGACGTCGGCGTCCTGCTCGATGGAGCCTGACTCGCGCAGGTCCGAGAGCTGCGGGCGTTTGTCCTCGCGCGCCTCCACCTGGCGGGAGAGCTGTGCAAGGGCCATAACGGGGATGTCGAGCTCTTTGGCGATGGCTTTGAGGCCCTGGGTGATCTCCGACACTTCGTTCACGCGGCTGTCCTTGGCTGAGGCCGGACGAACGAGCTGGAGGTAGTCGACAAAGAGGGCGTCGAGGCCGTGGGTGCGTTTGAGACGCCGGGCGCGCGCCGCGAGCTGGTTGATCGGGATCGCGGGTGTGTCGTCGATGAAGAGAGGGGCGGCCTCAATGTCGCGGGCGGCTTCGACAAAGCGCCGGAACTCGTCCTCGCTCATATCGCCGCGGCGGATTTGCTCGGATGGGATCGAAGAGGCTTCGGAGAGGACACGGGCGGCAAGCTGTTCGGCCGACATCTCCAGCGAAAAGAAGCCGACGACACCGCCCTGCGTGGTGCCTTCGCTCCCGTCGGGGCGGGCGCCCTTTTGGTACTGGCGGGCGATGTTGAAGGCGATGTTCATCGCGAGCGAGGATTTCCCCATGGAGGGACGGGCGGCGAGGATCAAAAGATCGGACTTGTGCAGGCCCCCGAGCTTCTTGTCGAGATCAATGAGGCCAGTGGGCAGACCGGCGAGGCCGCCGTCCCGCTGGTGGGCGGCGTTGGCCACGTTGACAGCGTCGGTGATGGCGCGAACGAAGCTCTGGAACCCACGCTCGGACTGGCCTTCTTCGCCCAATTTGTAGAGCCGTTGTTCGGCCTCGACGATTTGCTCGCGGGGTTCGCTCTCGACTTCGACATTGGCGGCTTTGGCGGAGATTTCCTGACCAATGGCGATCAGGTCGCGGCGGACCGCGAGATCGTGGACGAGCTGAGCGTAGTCTCGCACAGCATAAAACGAGGTGGCAGCGCCGGCGAGGCGAACGAGATAGGCCGGCCCACCGAGTTCGGCGAGCCCTGGATCGTCCGACAGAAAGGCCTTGAGCGTCACCGGAGAGGCGAGCGCGTTTTTCTGGATGCGTCGGGCGGCGGTCTCGAAGATGCGCGCGTGGACGGGGTCGAAGAAATGCTCTTCGCGGATGAGCGAGGCAATCCGGTCATAGACCTCGTTGTTGACCAGCAGGGCACCGAGCAGGGCTTGCTCGGCCTCAATGCTGTGCGGCAGGGACGGCGCTTCCGATGCGGCGTGTGGGGATCCGTCCGCCATGACCACTCCTGAGATATGAGGTCAGGCTGTGGTAGCGGAGCTCTCGGGCGTTGGCGAGATGTTGGTTCCGTGAGTAGTGGGGATAACCCTTCCCGTGTCGCGATCCGTCACGAGTTTGCGCCTGAGAAGATCGATGTGGAGGCGTGCGGTGTAGGCATGGTCTCGGTAGTGGAGCGGCAGGGAGAGGTCTGCAATCTCCGAATCGAGTGCTTCGAGTTCTGCGATCAGTGCGTCGAGGGTGTCGGGTGCCGCAAGGTTGCGCGCCCGCTCATCGATGCCGCGGATGGTTTGGTAGTGCCGGAAGACCCGCCCGCGCATCCGCCACGCGTAGACGCCGGGGGCGAGGCGGATCAGGGGCAGCAAAAGGAAAACGATGGGCAGCGCGAGGAGGGCCACGCGATTGATCTGGGCCACCACCCAGAACGGGAGGTGGTTCTGGAGCTGGCTCGCGCCGTTCTCGATCAGGTTTTTTGCATAGGAGTTCACTGGGAGCGTGAGGCCCTGCGCGGTCGGGTATCGGCCTTCCTCTGTTAGGGCCGACCGGGGTGTGTGGATCTCGCGCGCCGCTTCGACGAGGCGGTCGACGAGCGCGGGATGCAGATCGTCGCGCGCGGCCAGGCGCGCCACGAGCGCAATCAGCCGGACGTCTTGGGGCGGAAGTGCCGGATCGAGGCTGATTGCACCCGCTGGCAAGCGCACAACGCTCGATTGCGGCAGTCGTCGCGCAATGGCGTCGACGTAGCTGAGCTGGAGAAGCTCAACCTCTGGGTCGTGGAGCAGATCCTGGATGTAGGGGGCGGTGATCGGTGCGACGAAGACGGCGGCGTCGGCGCGCCCGTCGCGGAGCGCCGCACCGGCATCCGCGCCGCCGATGGACAAGCGTTCGGGGAAGGCGCCTGGCATGCCAACGGCCCGGAGAAGGTCCGTGACCGCCGCGGCCGTGCCTGAGCCCTCGGGGCCCGAGGCAAGACGGACCTCTGACCAGCGTTCGGGTGCCATGAGACCTGTGTCCCCCTTGCGGGTGAACACAAAGAGCGGCTCGACAAAGAGCGCAGCGAGGGAGGCAACGTTCTCTATGGTCTGGATGCCGCCCTGGAGGAGTGCAACGTCCGCCCTCCCATCGGCAAGGAGCGCGGCGTTTTCACCAGAGCCCGCTGTCTCGAGGACATCG
The DNA here is from genome assembly GCA_039193505.1 of Pseudomonadota bacterium. Lineage (GTDB taxonomy): Bacteria > Pseudomonadota > Alphaproteobacteria > Rhodobacterales > Rhodobacteraceae > Algicella. The sequence continues at coordinate 8,635 of JBCCWM010000011.1, forward strand.
ACCCGGATGCGGTCGCGGGCAAGGATCGCGCGGTAGCGCTCCGAGATGCGCGCGTAGCCACCGCCCTCCGCGCCCGCCGCGAAGGTCAGGCTTCGTGGCGGCAAGAGATCACGTATGAGAAGGCCCGAAAGTGCAACAGCGACCAGACCGCCGAGCAGAAAAAGACCAATCCTCATGTTGAGATCGCCTAGACATAAACCCCAAAACGGAGTTTTTTCTGGGTTGTCCCGTCCGTCAAATAAAAAACGCGCCGGAGGAGCGGCGCGTTTCCTTTGTACTAGCGGGTCTCGCCGAAGTCGGGTTGTTCGGAGTTGTCCGCAGATGGGTCCACGATCACATCGTCGCCGTCGAGTGCGGCTCCGCCGACATCGTCGAAAAGCTCGGCAATGTCGAATTCGGCTTCCGCGTCGGCCTCTGCCTGGAGGTCTTGAATCGACTTGCCGGATGCCTGCAGCTCCGCTTCTTCACGGGACCTCGCCACGTTGATGGCGATCTCGACGTCCACTTCGGGGTGAAGCGTGACCTGCACCGGGTGGAGGCCGAGATCTTTGATCGGGCGCAGCAGGGAAACCTGCTTTTTGTCGAGGCTGTACCCATCTTCGGTCGCGACGTCGGCGATGTCGCGCGGTGTGACAGAGCCATAGAGTGCGCCCGAATCGGAGGCCGAGCGGATCACGACGAACTGCTGGCCACCAAGGCGGCTGGCGAGCGCATCGGCCTCGGACTTCGATTCGAGGTTGCGCGCCTCAAGCTGGGCTTTCTCGGCCTCGAACCGGGCTAGGTTCTGCGGCGTTGCACGGAGCGCTTTGCCCTGGGGCAGGAGGAAGTTGCGCGCGTAGCCCTGCTTGACGGAGACCACGTCGCCCATCTGGCCGAGCTTGGCGACACGTTCGAGGAGAACGACATCCATCGTAGGCTCCTTACTTCACAACGTATGGGAGCAGGGCGAGGAAACGGGCGCGTTTGATGGCGCGCGCGAGCTCACGCTGCTTTTTTGCGGAGACTGCGGTGATCCGGGACGGCACGATCTTGCCCCGCTCGGAAATGTAGCGCTGGAGGAGTTTGACGTCCTTGTAGTCGATGCGAGGCGCGTTGTCGCTCGAGAACGGGCAGGACTTGCGTCGGCGGAAAAACGGTCTGTTTGCCATGACTTACGCCTCCTCAGTTCCGGCGGTCGCGATCGCGGTCATCGCGACGGCCGCCACGCGCACCGCGCTCTTCTTTGGCGTTCTTGGCTTGAACGACTGCGGACGGGCCTTCCTCGTGCTTTTCGACTTTGATTGTCATCACACGCATCACGTCGTCATGGAGGCGCATCAGACGCTCCATCTCCTCGACAGCCGCGGATGGGGCGTCCGACTTCACGAACGCATAGTGGCCCTTGCGGTTCTTGTTGATTTTGTAGGCCATCGTCTTGAGGCCCCAGTACTCAAACCCGACCACGGAGCCGCCGTTCTCGGTCAGTACTGCGTTGAAGTGCTCTATCAGGCCTTCAGCCTGTGCGTTCGACAGATCCTGTCGCGCGATGAACACGTGCTCGTAGAGCGCCATGTCGCCATCCTTGTTCCGCGCGCTTCACCATGCCTGGCCTCGTCCCTCCGCCCGGCATTCGAGGGGCGCGCCATCCATTGGTGTGGAGGGTTGGCGCTCTATACAGGAGCGGACCCTGATTGCAAGGGGAGCGATGCTGCTGGACGGGGGCGGGCCGGCTCTGTACATCGCGGCAAACAGCAAAGTGGGGGGAAAAGATGACGCTTGCATTCGTCTTTCCGGGGCAGGGCGCCCAGGCCGTCGGCATGGGGCGCGAGCTGGCCGAGACGTATCCGGCGGCAAAGGCTGTCTTTGAGGAAGTTGACGAGGCTCTCGGGGAAAGTCTTTCGTCCCTGATTTGGGAGGGCGATGGAGCGCGCCTGACCCTGACTGAGAACGCACAGCCGGCATTGATGACGGTGTCGATGGCGGCCGTTGCGGCAATGGCCAGCGAGGGCCTTTCAGTTGGGCAGACGGCCTGTGTGGCGGGTCACTCCCTTGGCGAGTACTCAGCGCTCTGCGCGGCGGGCGCGCTGACCTTGCCCGATGCGGCGCGGCTGCTGCGGTTGCGGGGACAAGCGATGCAGGCGGCTGTGCCGGAGGGTGAAGGGGCCATGGCGGCGGTTCTCGGTCTCAGCTTCAATGAGGTGGAGGCCATCGCGGCCGAGGCGGCGGAGGGGTCATGTGTGACGGCGGCAAACGACAACGATCCCGCTCAAGTCGTCATTTCGGGCGCTGCGCCGGCGGTGGAGCGGGCCATGGCCCTCGCCAAAGAGCGAGGTGCGAAGCGGAGTGTACGGCTGCCTGTCAGTGCTCCGTTTCACTGCCCGCTGATGGCACCCGCGGCTGAGCGGATGGAGGCGGCTTTGGCGTCGATCGAAATCCGGGATCCGGACGTGCCGCTGGTCGCCAATGTCACGGCGCGCGGCGTGCGCAGCGGCGAGGAGATCCGCCGGCTTTTGATCGCTCAGATCACCGGTGTTGTGCGGTGGCGCGAAAGTGTCAGCTGGATGGTGGAGAGCGGGGTACGGACGTTCCTGGAACTCGGGTCCGGGAAAGCGCTGTCTGGGATGATCCGGCGGATCGCACCGGAGGCCGAGGGCCGTCCGATCAACACGCCGCGCGACGTTCGAGCCTGGGTCGGGGAGATGCAGAGTGCATGACCTGTCGGGAAAGGGCGCGCTGGTCACGGGAGCGTCAGGTGGCATCGGCTCCGCGATTGCCCTGGAACTTCACCGAGCGGGTGCGACGCTTGCGCTTTCCGGAACACGGCTTGCGCCGTTGCAAGCTCTGGCTGACGCGCTTGGTGATCGGGCTCATGTTGTGCCCTGCGATCTGTCCGACGCTGAGGCTGTTTCAGCCTTACCCAAGGCCGCCGAGGAGGTCGTCGGTCGCGTCGACATCCTGGTGAACAATGCTGGCGTCACGCGCGACAATGTGTTCATGCGCATGAGCGACGAGGAGTGGGAGACCGTGCTCTCCGTCAACCTCACCTCGACCATGCGTCTGTCGCGGGCGGTGTTGCGGGCAATGATGAAGGCGCGCTGGGGGCGGATCATCAACATTAGTTCGGTTGTTGGCGTGACCGGAAACCCGGGTCAGGCGAACTACACTGCCGCCAAGGCCGGTGTCATCGCCATGTCGAAGAGCCTCGCTGCAGAAGTGGCGACGCGAGGGATAACGGTGAACTGTGTGGCGCCCGGCTTCATCAAAACAGCGATGACGGATGCCCTCACCGAAAAGCAAGCAGAGAGGATCCTCAGTGCGATCCCGGCTGGTCGCATGGGTGCGCCCGAGGACGTCGCTGCTGCAACGCTGTTTCTTGCGTCACATGCGTCAAGCTATGTGACGGGGCAGACCCTGCATGTGAACGGCGGGTTGACCATGGTGTGAGAATGAGCCCGCATTTCTCCCTTATCCCCTTGAAAAACCTGGACGGCCGAAGGAAGCACGCGGCCTCTTCGATGTGGTTAGATTGCATTTGCCAGTCTTGGAGAGTGTGATATAGCGCCCCGGTATTCGGCGCCGTTTTTGTGGTGGCCGGGCTGTCCACGGGCATATGACCTACGTTTCGATCGAACTGGTCGGTATTTGGGTGGGAACTTAAAGAACGACCCCATACCTGATGCGGGTCGAAACTGCGAGGATCAGGACCATGAGCGACACCGCAGAGCGGGTGAAGAAGATTGTCGTCGAACATCTCAACGTCGATGAGGAAAAAGTCGTGGAAGGTGCGTCCTTCATCGACGATCTCGGCGCGGACAGCCTTGACACGGTTGAGCTGGTGATGGCGTTCGAGGAGGAATTCGGCATTGAGATCCCCGATGACGCGGCGGAGACCATCCAGACTTTTGGAGACGCGGTGAAGTATATTTCTGACGCGGCCGCGGCCTGATCCAGCCTGTCTCTTTGCATCCGGACGGCGTCACATGGCGCCGTTTTTCTTTTTGTTGTTCTGTGGGACGTTTTGAGCGCTCATTGATCTGGAGATTTTGAAATGAGCGATTTCGGCACAGCATGGGAGCCGCTCGGTGTTGGATCGGTTCTGTCCGACACCTTTGGCCTTTATGTTCGCCATGTGCGATTGTTTTTCGGCATTGCTCTTGTCCCTATGGCAATAATGTCTTCCTTTAACGTGTTTGCTTTGAGGAATGTTGATCCTGCGTCGCCCTTTGGCATTTACACACCCTTGTTCTCAGTAGGGCAGCTTGTTGGAGTGGTGTTGTATCTCTTCCTCATCGGGACAATTGCCCTCGCTGCTTATGATGCCAAAGAGGGGAGGGACCACCGCATCCATGAGTATGCCCGTCGGGCCGTGCGCGCCCTTCCCGCGCTTCTTGTTTTGGGACTTTTGTTTTACGTCATGGCTGTTCTCGCGGCGCTGCTTTTCGTTGTGCCCGGCTTGTACATCGCTGCACGCTACGGACAATTTGCTACTGTGGCCGTCGTTGAGGGGACGGGCTTTCGGAGCCTTGGCCGGTCCTCGACACTGACCCAGGGATATCGGTGGCCGATCGTCCTGGCGCTTGTGCTGATCGTCCTGATCACCTTTGCGATCTCTCTTGGCGTATCATTTGTTCTCGGTTTTTTCGGAAGCGGGTTCCTATCGTTCGACGCGCCAATTTGGTTGCGGGTGCCCCTTGAGAGTGTGAGCAGCGCCGTGACAACCTCGCTGAGCGCAGTGTTCGGCGCGGTCCTCTACTTGCGGCTCAGGGAGATAAAGGAAGGCGCGTCCGTCAGCGACGTTGCGGAAGTCTTCGAATAGCGCACGGGCTTGCCCATTCCCGGGCCGGCGGGCTATCAGGTCCGTCGATTGGATGGTGTGGGACAGGGGGCAGTGATGCGACGCGTGGTGGTGACGGGCCTCGGCATGGTGACGCCGCTTGGCTCCGGCGTGGAGACGACATGGTCTCGTCTGGTTGAGGGGCAGTCGGGCGCGGGCCGCATCACGAGGTTTGACGCGGATCATCTCGCCACCAACTACGCTTGCGAAATTCCAACCGGGGACGGTGAGGGCGACTTTTGCGCCGACGACTGGATGGATGCCAAAGAGCAGCGGAAGGTCGACGACTTTATCCTCTATGGAGTGGCCGCAGCAGAGATGGCAGCGCGCGATGCCGGCTGGGAGCCAAGCACAGAAGACGAGCGGTGTCGGACAGGAGTCATCGCCGGCTCGGGGATCGGCGGGCTGCAGACGATTGCCGAGACGTCGCTGACCCTGCGAGACCGTGGGCCGCGGCGGGTGTCCCCGTTCTTTGTGCCGTCTTCCCTTATCAACCTCGTGTCCGGGCAGATTTCGATACGGCTGGGGTACAAGGGGCCCAACCACTCAGTGGTGACGGCTTGTTCGACGGGTGGCCACGCGATCGGCGATGGCGCGCGGCTGATTGCGTTCGGGGATGCGGATGTGATGCTTGCAGGCGGTGCAGAGGCGCCGATCTGCGAGATTGGCGTCGCTGGGTTTAACGCGTGCAAGGCCCTCTCAACCGGGTATCGGGATGCGCCGGAGCAGGCCAGCCGGCCCTACGACCGGGACCGCGATGGTTTCGTGATGGGCGAAGGGGCTGGCATGGTGGTCCTCGAAGCGCTTGAGCATGCTGAGGCGCGAGGCGCCCGAATATATGCCGAGGTTGTCGGATACGGCCTGTCGGGCGACGCCTACCATATCACGGCACCGGCTGAGGACGGTGACGGTGCCTATCGAGCCATGACGGCGGCGATGGCGCGGGCTGGCGTTGAGCCGGGCGATATTGACTATGTCAATGCGCACGGGACATCGACAATGGCCGATACGATCGAGCTGAAGGCGGTGGAGCGGCTTTTGGGTCAGGCAGCGAGTGGCGTGACGATGTCGTCCACAAAATCGGCAACAGGGCATCTGTTGGGCGCTGCCGGCGCTATTGAAGCGATTTTCTGCGTGCTTGCGCTGAGAGATCAGATTGCGCCGCCGACGTTGAACCTGGATACTCCCGATGTGGAGACGCAGCTGAACCTTGCGCCCAAGGTTGCGCAGCAGCGCAGAATTGACGTCGCGCTGTCAAACTCGTTTGGGTTTGGTGGGACGAATGCATCGTTGGTTCTGAAGCGGCATTGAGGGGGGAGCATGACCCGGCACGTGGCAGCGAATGGTCTGACCATTCTGATGGCTGCTCTGGTGGCCTTGATGGCCGCAGTCCATTGGGGGAAGTCCCAGTTCTCTGAGCCCGGGCCCTTGGCTGAGGCGATCTGTCTTCGGGTGGAGAGCGGTGCGAACATGCGGCGTCTGGCCGACCGGATGGAAGACGCCGAGACGATCACCAATGCGCGTATTTTTCGGATGGGCGCGAACTTCACGGATCGCGCCGAGGATCTGAAAGCTGGCAGTTTCCTGGTTCCGGCTGAGGCATCGATGGCGGCCATCCTCGAGACCATCACACGGGGTGGGCAGAGCACATGCGGCTCGGAGATTGTCTATCGAATCGGGGTCGTGGCGCGGGAGGTGTCGGTCCGAGAGCTCGATCCGGCGAGCGGGCGGTATGTCGAGCGGGCGGCTTTTGTCCCCGGCGAGGAGGAGCCGCCGGCTGCCTATCTCGACGCGCGCGAGGCGGGAGACATGCGCTACCGCGTCGTTGTTGCGGAAGGCTCCACACGATGGCAGGTCGCACAGTCCTTGATGGATGTTGAGTTCCTTGAGGGCGGGATTGACGCGCTGCCTGCCGAGGGGGCGCTCGCGCCGGACAGTTACGAGGTGGCGCCTGGATCGAGCCGCACAGATTTGATTTCCCGGATGGAGCGGCTGCAGGAGGATCGATTGGCGACCGCGTGGGAGGCGCGTGACCCGGCGCTCCCGATCGAAAGTCCGCGGGACCTTCTGACGCTCGCCTCGATTGTTGAGAAGGAAACTGGATTGGCCGTTGAGCGGCGGCAGGTTGCCTCGGTCTTCGTCAATCGCCTGCGTCGGGGCATGCTGCTGCAGACAGATCCCACGGTGATCTATGGGATCACAGAGGGACGGGCGCCGCTCGGCCGTGGACTTCGGAGGAGCGAGCTCGACCGTCCGACACCGTTCAACACATATGTTGTCGCCGGTCTCCCTCCGACGCCGATCGCCAATCCGGGCCGTCTGGCGCTGGAGGCTGCAGCCAATCCAGACGAGACGCCTTACATCTTCTTTGTGGCGGACGGGACGGGCGGGCACGCCTTTGCGGAGACCCTCCTTGAGCACGAAGCCAACGTCGCTGAGTGGCGGCGGATCGAACGCGCGCGAAACAGTGGGCAGTGACCGAAACAACCTGAAGATTAGCGCTTGACTCTGCGTACGCCTTAGAGTACGAACTCAGACATACTGCGGAAAGTGGGTCAGCGGCCGTCATCGACGGGCCGCTGTCTTTGTTTCTGCAGCCTCGAAACGAGGACGCACCTCTTACCATGACCAGAGAGACGGGCCCGACTGACCGGCCGGCAGCGCTGCTGCATGGTGAAGTGCGTCGATTGATCGAGCGTGTGCTGACGGAACTCCAGCATTCGCTGACGGAGCTCGAGGGGCAGGGCGAGAGCCTAGAAGAAGCGCGGCGGCGTCACATGATGTTGCGCCACCACGTCAAAGAGTTGCAGGCCGTGTTTGAAATCGAGGGCTACCTTGACACATCGGGGCAAAGCGAGAGCGACGGGTCGATCGACCTTGAGTCCGCTCGAAACGAAGTACGTGAGCGACTTCTTCGACTCCGCAACGCCGGAGGAAGTAGAGATGTTTCTGGCGAGCCTGAGTGACAACGCGATCGCCGCGTTGCCGTACCTCTTCGAGCATTGGGCGCATCCGGGACACCAACTGCCGCCGGGCAATGACTGGACCACCTGGGTGATCCTTGGCGGGCGCGGGTCCGGTAAGACACGCGCCGGTGCGGAGTGGGTGCGCGCCAGCATCGAGGGCGCGCGGCCCTTGGATCCGGGGCGGTTCCGCCGCGTCGCGCTGATGAGCGAGACTTACGATCAGGCGCGCGAGGTGATGGTGTTTGGCGAGAGCGGGATCCTCGCCTGCTCGCCCCGCGACAGACGTCCGGAATGGCAGGCCCAGCGGCGGCGCCTGGTTTGGCCCAACGGAGCGGAAGCGGTGTGTGTGTCTGCCTCCGATCCGGAAGCGCTGCGCGGGCCCCAATTCGATGCCGCTTGGTGCGATGAGTTGGCAAAGTGGAAACGGGCGGACGATGCGTGGGACATGTTGCAGTTCTGCCTCCGCCTCGGCGAGCGTCCGCAACAAGTGGTGACGACGACACCGCGGAACACGCCGCTCTTGCGACGTCTGCTCGACGAGCCGATGACGGTGCGGACCCGAGCGCCGACTTGGGCAAACCGAATGCACTTGGCCGACGACTTTCTGGACAAGATCACTGCGCGGTATCAGGGCACGGAGCTTGGGCGCCAGGAGCTCGACGGCGAACTCTTGACCTCGGTCGAGGGGGCGCTCTGGACGCATGCGGGGCTCGACGCGGTTCGAGTGCCGGCGGCGCCGCCGCTCAGCCGGATTGTGGTCGCCGTTGACCCGCCGGTGACCGGCAGTGCGACGTCGGATGCATGCGGGATCGTCGTTGCAGGCGCGGAAATGAAGGGCCCGCCCCAATCGTGGGTCGCACATGTGATTGAGGATGCGACGATCCAGGGGGCGACGCCTCAGGCATGGGCCAGTGCGGCCGTAAACCTCTATCGCCGCCACGGCGCCGACCGTCTGGTGGCGGAGGTCAATCAAGGTGGAGATCTGGTGGAGAGCATCGTACGTCAGATCGACCCGCTCGTCTCTTACCGGTCGGTGCGCGCAACGAAGGGCAAGGTCGCGCGGGCCGAACCGGTCGCGGCGCTCTACGAGCAGGGGCGCGTTCGCCATATAGGCGGGCTCAAAACCCTGGAAGACGAGATGTGCCAGATGACGGTGCAAGGCTTCACCGGGACGGGGAGCCCTGACCGGGTCGACGCGCTGGTTTGGGCGCTGACGGATCTCATTTTGACGCCGGCTGATGCTTGGCAGCGGCCGCAGGTTCGCGGTCTCGGCTGAGCTGCGGCCCAGATGACAACTGGCGGGCGGGGGCCGCTTCCGGAGGACGGAAGCGGCCCCCGGTGGTTTTGGGCGCGCAATCGAAAGGGATGACGCATGATTTTTGGGCGACTGACGGCGAAGACGCGGCCCCCCGAGGCCAAGGCCTCGGCCGCGGGGCCGGTGATCGCGTTCCAATCGAGTGGGCGAGTGGCTTGGAGCCCGCGGGACACCGTGTCGCTGACGCGAAACGGTTTCTCGGGCAATCCCGTCGGCTTTCGTTGCGTGAAGATGATCGCAGAGGCAGCCGCAGCCGTGCCCATCCTGGTCCAGGACCCGGACCGTCGATACGATGAACATCCGATGCTGACGCTTTTGCGACGGCCGAACCTCGGACAGGGGACGGCTGCGCTCTTCGAGGCGTTCTACGGACAGATCCTTTTGAGTGGCGACGGGTATTTTGAGGCGGCGGGCGAGACGGTTGACGGTCTGCCGGCGGAGCTCTTCGTCTTGCGATCGGACCGTATGCGGGTGGTGCCCGGGCCTGATGGGTGGCCTGTGGGCTATGAGTATTCTGCAGGTGGGCAGACGCACCGGTTCGATGTGCGGGGCGACTTCTCGCCAGTGCTGCACATCAAGAACTTCCATCCTCAGGACGACCACTATGGCCTGTCGCCGATGCAGGCGGCGGCGGCCGCCCTCGACGTCCACAACTCGGCATCGCGGTGGTCGAAAGCGCTCCTCGACAATGCGGCGCGGCCCTCGGGCGCTATTGTCTACAAGGGGACCGACGGGGCGGGGCAGATGGCCTCAGACCAGTATCGGCGGCTCGTCGACGAGTTGGCGACCCATCACCAAGGCGCGGTGAATGCGGGGCGCCCGATGCTTCTGGAGGGGGGGCTCGACTGGAAGCCGATGGGGTTCTCGCCATCGGACATGGAGTTCCAGAAGACCAAGGAGAGTGCGGCACGGGAGATCGCGCTTGCCTTCGGGGTGCCTCCGATGCTGCTCGGGCTGCCGGGGGACAACACGTATTCGAACTATCAGGAGGCCAACCGGGCGTTCTACCGGCTGACGGTGCTGCCCTTGGTGTCGAAAACGCTGGCGGCGCTTTCCGGATGGTTGCCTGAGCGGTTTGGTCTTGGGCTTCAGATCTTGCCCGATCTCGACCAAGTGGCCGCTCTGGCGCCGGAGCGCGAGGCGATGTGGCGTCGCGTCTCGGATGCGGACTTTCTGACAGAAGGGGAGAAGCGCACCCTGCTCGGTCTGCCGCGGCGGGCGGAGGAGACATGAGTGATCCGCGCGTGCGCACCACGGGCTCGCGCTTTCTTTATGAGCCCTTCGACCGGACCCATGCCCGCATTGACGCCCACGAGCGGGTGACTGAGGAGCGGTGGCGCGCGCTCGAGCGTCGGTTGGACCAGATCGAACGCGGGCTCGAGCGGCTTGAGCGCAGGCTCTGGTTCGCGGTGTTCGGCTGTGCGGCGTTCCTGGCGACGGAGATCGCGAGCACGCTTCTCATCAACAATGCATAGAGGAAACAGGCGATGATCAGCCATGAGAGCGCTTTGGCGCTCGAGACAAAATACTGCGCGCTGGGTTCGGAGATCGCGCTCCGCAACGGGGTCATTGAGGGATACGCGAGCCTGTTTGACCAGGCTGACCAGGGTGGGGACGTGGTCGCGCCGGGCGCCTATTCCCGGTCGCTCGGCGAGGGAGCCCGGCCCGGTGGCGCGATCAAGATGCTCTGGCAGCACGATCCGCTGAGCCCGATCGGCGTCTGGCACGAGATCGTTGAGGACGCCCGCGGGTTGCACGTCAAGGGCCGCATCCTGACGGACGTGGCCCAGGGGCGCGAGACACTGGCGCTGCTTGAGGCTGGCGCCATCGATGGGCTGTCGATCGGGTATCGGACGATCCGGTCGGAAAAACGGGCCGAAGGCGGGCGCCGCCTGCTTGAGGTCGATCTTTGGGAGGTCTCGGTGGTGACGTTTCCGATGCTCCCCGAAGCGCGCGTGCAACCGCCGTCGGATGCCGCGGACGCTGCGCTCGAGGATCTCGCTTCTGCGTTTGCAGAGGCGCGGTCTTTTCTGGCGTGAGGGCCGGTCATCCCGGCAAGGCTGACATCTAAAAGGATGAGAGATGCAGACACCTGAGACCAAGTCCCGGGCCGGCCGGCCTGTGACCGGGGCCACCGAGGTCAAAGCCGCGGTTGCCGGTTTCCTGAGCGATTTCAAGCGCTTTCAGGATGATATCAAAACCCGTATGAGCGAGCAGGAGACCCGATTGATGCTCTTGGACCGGAAGACCTTGGCCGCCGGGCGGCCCGCCCTGGCGCGCGCCGCAGACGAGACCGCGCCCCACGCGAAGGCATTTGCCGCCTATCTCCGCAGTGGCGACGATGATCAGATCCGTGGCCTGGATCTAGAGGGCAAGGCGCTTTCGACCGCTGTCGGCGAAGGCGGCGTTCTGGTCGATCCGCAGACTTCGGAGCGGATCCAGAGCGTGCTCCGCTCGACCGCGTCGATCCGTTCGATCGCGAATGTCGTTTCGGTCGATGCAACCTCATACGATGTGCTCGTCGACCGTGAGGAGCTTGGATCTGGTTGGGTGTCGGATGCGACCACCACCGATTTCAGCACCGAGACTGCGACGCCGATCGTTGAGCGGATCTCGATCCCGCTCTACGAGCTCTCGGCCCTGCCGAAGGTTAGCCAGCGTCTGCTCGACGACAGTGCCTTCGACGTTGAGGGCTGGCTTGCGGAGCGGATTGCAGAGCGGTTTGCACGCGCTGAGGGTTTGGCGTTCGTCCTCGGCGACGGGATCGACAAGCCGACCGGGTTCCTGACCTATCCGGACGCGCCGGTGGCGTCGGCCGCATGGGGGCAGCTTGGGTATGTGCCGACAGGGGCCGCGGGTGACTTCTCCTCGACCGATCCGGCGGATGCGATTGTCGATCTCGTCTATGCGCTCGACGCGCGGTACCGGGCGAACGCGAGCTTCGTGATGAACTCCCGCACGGCCGGGGCCGTTCGCAAGATGAAGGATGCGGACGGGCGGTTCCTCTGGTCCGACGGGCTTGCAGCCGGCGAAGCGGCGCGCCTGATGGGCTACCCGGTGCTGATCGACGAGTGGATGCCGGAGATCGGAACGGGCAACAATGCAATCGCGTTTGGCGACTTCCGCTCGGGCTACACTGTTGCAGAGCGACCGGATCTGCGGATCCTTCGCGATCCCTTCAGCGCCAAGCCCCACGTCCTGTTCTACGCGACCAAGCGCGTGGGCGGTGATGTGAGTGACTTCTCCGCGATCCGGCTCCTCAAGTTCGCGGCCAGCTGACCTTACGGGCCCGGCCTCGTGGGGCCGGGCCTTTTGTATCTGGGGGAGGAGAACCCATGAACCTCATCGAACTGACGTCGCCGGCGGCCGAGGACTATCCGGTCCGTGCGCTGGCCGATCACCTGCGCCTTGGGACCGGCTTCAGCGACGATGGCAGCCTCGACCAGTTGCTCGAGGCCTATCTTCGAACTGCGGTTGCCTCGATCGAGGGGCGGACGGGCAAGATCACGCTCACCCGTGACTACGCCTGGGAGATTGCCCGGTGGGCGACGTGCGAGCGTCAGGGGCTGCCGCTGGCGCCGGTGACGGCGGTGACCCGAGTGGCCCTGATTGGGCGCGATGGGACCGAGACCGACGTCTCGCCCGAGAGCTACGGTCTCCGACAGGACAGCCAACGACCGACGCTGGAGGCGGTGGCGCTGCCGACCATCCCGACCCTCGGAACGGTTCGGATTGAGTTCACGGCCGGCTTTGGTTCTGACTGGGAGGACAGCCCTGCCGACCTCCGCCAGGCGATCCTGATGCTGGCGGCGCATTATTTTGAGCACCGCACAGCGACAGGAGCGCGGCTCCGCGAGCTGCCGTTCGGCGTTCTGCAGCTGATCGAGCGTTTTCGGCCGATGCGGCTTTTGGGAGATCGGCTGTGACGGTGCCCACACTCAATCGACGCTTGATGCTGGAGGAGCGGGTGACACTCCCCGATGGAGCGGGAGGGTTTGAGGTGACTTGGACAGCGCTCGGCTCCCTTTGGGCTGATGTTGACGCGCGGGCCGGACGTGAAGGCGTGGTCGCAGGACAGGACCACACCCGCCAAAAGGTGCGCATCACGGTGCGCGCGGCGCCCCTGGGTGCGGCCTCCCGGCCCCGCGCCGACCAGCGGTTTCGCGAGGGTGCGCGGCTCTACCCGATCTTGGCCGTCACGGAGAGCGATGGGCGGGGCCACTACCTGATGTGTGATTGCGAAACGGGGGCGTTGACGTGACGTATGTGAACTCCGAGCCGCTTCAGGCGGCGATTTTCTCACATTTGCAAGGTGATGCGGGCCTGATAGCGGCCGTTGGAAGCGCGATCTATGACGCGCCACCGCCCAACGCCCTGGATTTGCCGTCGACCCATGTGACGATTGGTGAGGAACAGGCGCGCGATGCATCGAGCGTGACGAGCCGCGCGGCGGTCCATGAGTTCACGGTCAGCATCCACACGAGTGAGGCCGGGTTTCAGAAGGCCAAGGAGGCCGCGACGGCGGTCTGCGAAGCGCTCCAAGACGCGCCGCTGACACTGTCGCGCGGGCGGCTTGTGAGCCTCAGGTTTCTGTCGGCCCGGTCGGAGCGCAACACGGCGCGCCGTCCGCGCCGTGTTTTGCTGCGCTTTCGCGCATTTGTCGAGGACGCGGGCTGAGTTCCCGTGCCGTCTCCGCCGCCCCGGCGGCTCTCTGAAAGGAGCACCCTATGCCTGCCCAACCTGGTAAGGACCTCTTGATTCGCATCGACACGACCGGTGGCGGTTCGTTCCAGACCGTCGCGGGCCTCCGCGCGAGTCGCATCGCGTTCAACGCGGAGACGGTCGATGTTACCAACATCCAAAGCGCCGGCGGCTGGCGGGAGCTTTTGGGGGGCACTGGTGTACGGTCGGCCTCCATCTCCGGATCGGGCGTGTTTCTCGACGCCGAAACGGACGATCGGGCGCGGGCCAACTTCTTCGATGCGACAGTCTCGGATTACCAGGTCGTGATCCCGAGTTTTGGAACGGTTGAGGGACCGTTTCAGATCACCTCGCTCGAGTACTCTGGCGCCTATGACGGGGAGGCGGTCTACGAAATTGCGCTCGCCTCCGCAGGGCAGCTCACGTTTGTGCCAGCCACATGAGCGCCAACCCCTACCGCGGTGAGGTGGCGCTGACCATCGGCGGTGAGACGCGGGTCATGCGCCTGACGCTCGGCCGACTTGCCGCTCTCGAGGCGCGGCTCGGCGCGGGCTCGTTGATGGAGCTGATCGGGCGGTTTGAAGACGGGCGGTTCCGGGCTGAGGATTTGGTGGCGCTGATCGCCGCTGGGCTCGATCTCAGCGAGGGCGAGGTGATGGAGGCAGAGATCGCCGGCGGTCCCGCCGCGGCGGCGCGGGCAGCAGCCGCCCTTCTGCGTCTGACGTTCGGCCCGCCTGAGGAGGCCGGATGAAGAGCATTGCGTGGACCGAGCTGATGACGCTCGGCCTCCGCCATCTCGGGATCCCGCCGGCGACGTTTTGGGATCTGACGCCCGCCGAGCTGGCTTTCATCGCCGGTGCAGATGCGCCCGCCATGAGCCGCACGGAGCTTCGCGCCCTGATGGAGCGCTTTCCGGACAAGGAGGACATCAATGACGGACCGAAGCGACAGCCTTGACGGGTTTGAGCGCAGGCTCAGTGAGCTCGAGCTTTCGATCTCCCAAGCCGATGCGATCACCGCCGCCTTCCGCGATGAGATGGAGGAGGTGTCGGTGTCCATGCGCAACGCCACTCAGAACGCCACGACACTGTCGCGCTCTGTTGGCACGCAACTGAAGAACGCGTTCACGGATCTCATTTTCGACGGCGCGCGGGCAACGGATGTTTTGCGCGACGTGGGCAAGTCTCTCACCGGGTCGGTGCTGAACTCCGCCCTCAAGCCGGTCGCAAACGCCATCGGTGGGGCGATCACGGGCGGGCTTTTTGGCGGGGCGTTTGCCAAAGGGGGCGTCATATCGAAGGGCCGGGTTGAGGCGTTTGCCTCGGGCGGCATTGTGAGCAGCCCGACAACCTTTCCAATGTCGCGGGGCCGCACGGGGCTGATGGGCGAAGCGGGGCCGGAGGCGATCATGCCTCTCGCGCGCGGAGCCGACGGGCGGCTCGGTGTTCGGGGCGCCGGCGGTCAGGCGATCAACGTCACGATGAACATTGAGACCCCGGATGTCGCCGGGTTCCAGCGCGCCCGCGGCCAGGTTGCCGCTCAGGTGAGCCGTGCGCTCGCCCGGTCGAAGCGCAACATGTGAGGAATGCGCGATGAATTTTCACGAAGAGCGGTTTCCCGCGAGCCTCAGCTTCGGATCGGTTGGTGGTCCGGAACGACGGACGGAGATCGTCGGGCTTTCGAACGGATTTGAGGAGCGCAACACGCCCTGGGCGCATTCGCGCCGGCGCTATGACGCCGGGGTTGGTGTGCGCTCTCTCGACGATCTCGAAGCGCTCGTCGCCTTTTTTGAGGCGCGGAGCGGACAGTTGACCGGATTTCGTTGGAAGGACTGGACGGACTACAAGTCCTGTAAGCCCTCCGAGGAGCCGAGCCCCGAGGATCAGCGGGTTGGGACCGGCGATGGGAAGACGCTGATCTTTCAGCTCTCTAAGGGATATCGTTCGGGCGATCACACGTATCGACGTCCGATTTCAAAGCCGGTCGAGACAACTGTTCGGATCGCGTTGTCGGGTCAGGTGCTCGACGAGGACGCGCACTTTGTGTGCGACTACGATTCCGGCGACATTGTGTTTTTTGAAGCGCCGCCAGTGGGTGCTGCGGTCACTGCCGGCTTTGAGTTCGATGTGCCGGTCCGCTTCGACACCGACCGAATTGAGACGAGTGTCGCACGGTTCTCATCGGGAGAAGTACCATCGGTGCCGGTGGTGGAGGTACGCGTCTGATGGCTTCGCTGGAACTTCTTCTTGCGGCGCATCTGGCCAGCGGTGCGACAACGCTTGCCCGGTGCTGGAGGGTGACACGGCGCGATGGCGTGACGCTTGGCTTCACGGATCATGATCTTGATCTCAGTTTTGAGGACACGACGTTTGAGGCGAGCACTGGGCTCGACGGTGCGACGCTCGAGGCGGCAATCGGGCTCAGTGTCGACAATGGCGAAGCTCTCGGGGCTCTCAGCGCAATCGGCATTACTGAGGAAGATGCGCTCGCGGGACGCTATGATGGCGCTTCGCTCGATCATTGGTGGGTCAACTGGGCCGATGTCGCGCAGCGGGTCCTGATCCTGCGTGGCACTCTGGGAGAGCTTCGACTGCGTGGTACGGCGTTCGAGGTCGAGCTGCGCGGGCTGAGCGAGGCCTTGAACCGGCAGGTCGGGCGCGCCTATACGCCTGGCTGCGACTGCGAGCTTGGGGACGGGAAGTGCGGAGTGGACCTGTCGCAACCGGCCTTCAGCACCACGCTGGCCCTGACTGTGGCGCCGGTGGGTGCCGTGGTGCGTGTGCCGTCGCTTGACGGCTATGCGGAGGGCTTCTTTTCCTATGGGCGTCTTTCCTGGACGAGCGGCGCGAATGTAGGGGTGATTGCGCCGATCAAAAACGACCTCACTGTCGGCGGTGAACGGCGGCTCGAGCTCTGGGAGGCACCGGCCTTGCCAGTCGAGGTTGGCGACACGGTGTCCTTGAC
>JBCCWM010000012.1:0-24796 GCA_039193505.1 Pseudomonadota bacterium
AGCCTCGACCGCCCGCCCATACCGCTCCGCCCAGTCCCGAAGCATCTCCTCAACAGACCGCCCCG
This sequence comes from Pseudomonadota bacterium, assembly GCA_039193505.1. Lineage (GTDB taxonomy): Bacteria > Pseudomonadota > Alphaproteobacteria > Rhodobacterales > Rhodobacteraceae > Algicella. Next base: position 66 of record JBCCWM010000012.1, read on the forward strand.
CCTCCCCAGGCAAAGCATCCCCAAGGCCACCCCCAACCCCACGAACAACCACTCCAACATCAAGACGGACAGAAAGCATCATGGATCCAATGAACCAAACAAACCGCAACTATGCTCAACCCTAGGGTAGGCGCATGTACGGATTACGACAATTGCTTTCATGCTGCGCCCCGCCTGCGGGCATTAGCGAGGCGCCGGAGAGGATTGCGGAGTTAAAGCGACGCGAGGGGGTTAGGGCGTCGAGGATCGGACGTTCGGGGCGAAGGGTCGGGCGAAGGACAACCGCAACCGGGACCGCAATCGTGCGGGGCGGCGGAGGGAAGACCTCTCGGCAGAGCGCGGCGCGAACAACCCGTGTGGGTGTCGGGCTGGGAAGGACCCGCGGCGGTCAGGGCGCCTTGGGGGTGCCGGTGAAGGGGCCGCTACTTTGGGCGAGGATGTCGGCGTAAGCGACGCGTTCGGCGTCGGGCCGGGAGAGGCCGGCGTCGTATTCCATAATGGCGGCGCGTTCTTCGTAGGCGAGGCGCTCGTCGCAGGTGAGGGATTGCGACAGGTGCAGCGGTCGAGGCAGAGGGGGTGGCAACGCCCGTCCATGCGTCCCCGAGTCACTGTCACCTTGAATACTATGGAAAGCGGTGAGCCGTTCGCTCCCCGCCCCCTCACCGGACGCGGGGCCGCAATCGGGCTGCGACGGCTGCGACAGATGCGCGGCTTCGATGCGGGCGAGCGCGGCCTGGGCGTCGAAGCGAAAGGGAGCGGTCATGGGCGGGCAATGCGCCAGGTTTTCTGGCGGCCGCGCGTAACGGGCTCAAGCCAGTGATACTCTTCTAGTGTGCGGACGATCTCCTTGATCCGCTTGGTGTCGCGGAGGCGGTTGGGGCCGCGGCGGACTATGGTGCGACTGTCGATCTCATCTTCGGGCCAATGGTCCACCAGCCAAACGCGGAGCGTTTCAGCGTCCCTGGTCTGATCGCCGACCACGCCGGTATCGAGGAGGCGGATGGCCTCGTTCAAATACCACTCAGTGAGGGTGATGGCGTCAGCCATCGTGGCCGGTAGGATCTCGGCTGCGTCGGGATCGGCGAAAAGGGTCAGGACACCGGCGATGCGGGCGGCCTGCTCGGGCGCCTTGGAGGCCGTTGGACGAATGGCCGCGAGTGGGCCATTGGGGCGCTGCGCGTGCTCGACCTCAAAGCCGAAGTCACTCAGGAGCGCTAGGGCGTTGGGCGCCAGGCGTAGCCGGCGCGGTGCGAGCTCGCGCGGATCTTCGGTGGTGGCCGGCGCGCGGGCGATCAGGTGGCCGAGCCGCGCGGCAAACCGATCGAGCGCCTCGGCCGCAGCCGCGACCGCCGCGCCCGAAGCCGGCTCCCGGTAGCCGATCCGACTTTCGGGACAGCTGAGCAGGCAGCGCGCCAGAAACCCTTGGTCGCCGAGGTCGGGATCGCCCAACACGCGCTCTGCAATCCGCGGCTGCACCATCTGATGCAGCGCGCAGCGGCGCCCCGGAAAGGTTTCGATGTCGGAGCCCGCCCGCACCCTCGTCACCGTGGCCCCGTCCCATAGCTTCGAGAGGCCGCCGATCGTCTTTATCTTGTGCTCCGCGCTCATGGCGTGACCCGCGAAGAGTTGGCCGCCCTCGTCCGAGACCACGCCGACCGAGGGGCGCCCCTCGCCGAGGAGGCGCAAGAGCCCCTCCCAGGTCGGATCGGGGGCGATGCAGATCGGCGTGAGGGGACGGGTCGGCGGCGGGCCGAGCGCCTCGAGATCTGCGTCCCGCGAAGCGGCGTCGCTGGCGCGGAGGAGCGCCTTCTCCTGCGCGTCGTAGATCTCGCGTGCGCGTTCGAAACGCCGCATCTCGGCCCTGTGAGAGCGGAGCGCTTCATGCTCGAATTCACGCACGGCTGCGAGTGCAAGCTTGTCGCAACTCGACTTGCGCTCTCCCGATTGCGCAACCGTAAGGAGGTATAGGCTGGTGGGCGATGTCCCCGCCAGGGTCTCAACATCGGCATGGGCCTGGACGCCGAGGCTCGCGGCGCCGAGCACGCTCTGCATCGCGATGGCCGCGGGTGCTTGGGTCAGCGTTGCGATAGCCGTCGTGGCGGCGGATAGGGGACCAAGGCTGTCGAGTGGGATCGCGGTAGCTTTGGCCCGCTCGCGCAGTAGAGGCACGGGTGCAGGCGGCCCCTGCTCGAGCGGCGGGATCGGATGTCCGGTGAGGGGAGGGATTGGCAAAATCGAATCTGTTTCCAATGGGTTTGGGTCCTGTTTTTCGAGTTTGGGCTGGAGCGGCGACGCTCTGCGCCACACCTCGCCCTTCCGAGGGCCTTAAGCTCTCGGTTTGTTCCGTCTTTGGGGCGCTTGGTCTGTCGGTTCCGAGGCGTGGGTCAGACTCTATCCATATCGGAACGATACGGAGGTTTGGTTGAGATCCCCCTAAGCCGAGACCATCTTTTCACCGTCTCTTGCGGCCCTTCCTCGCCACCGGTCACCACGCGACCTTGGCGATCGCGCTGCGGCGGCCAGCCAGGGCGCCCCCGGTCCCATAGGTCGGGCGGTTATACTTGTGGCCGAGGATATCGGCGCGGATCCGATCATCCACCCCTGCCGCCAGGAGCGCATCCTCGAAACTGTGGCGCAAAGAGTAGGCGACATGCTTCGGCGTTTCTTTGAGCCCGTTACTGCCGAGGTACTTGTTCACAACCGCTGACCAGTGCCCGGCCTTGAACCGATACCGGATGGGCCCTCCCGCCGCCACCAACCGCCGCGCGGCGTCGAGACTGACACCGAGGAGCGGGATCTCCCGCGCGGTGTGCCGCACCTTGAGCGCCCTCCCGTGCGGTGCGATGCGCAGAAATGGGATCTCCGCGTCTAGCACCAGATCCGAGAGCGGCGCATCGGTGACCTCCGACGGTCGCGCGCCGGTGTTAACCAAGACCAGAAAAACATCCCGCGCCTCGGCGTTGAGCCCGTCGAACGCCCCTGGCGCCAACAGCCGGGCGCCGATCCAGGACGGCGAAAACGGGGGCCGCGTGCCGACCGCCTGCGGCTCAAAGCGCAGACCGCGGAACGGGTTCGCGATCTCGGTCTCGGTGAGCCGCGCCCAGGTCCCCAGCACCTCGGCCAGATGGGTGAAGTCCTTGTTGGCGGTCTCGGCCTTCATGCCGCCCGCCACCCGGTCCGCCCACCACCGCCGAAACTTGAGCGCATCGCTGCGCGTGATCTCCGAGACCGGCCAGTCCCGCCTTGTCGGAGCGCACACCGCCAGAAAGTTCCTGACCGCCCGCTCCCGCGGGAGCCGCCACAGATGCTGCTGGCGCGCCGACTTGGCCAGATGGCGCGTTGTCGTCAGTTCCACGTATGCCTCGAACACCTCCGGCAAACTCGGCAGCGCCGGCCTCGCTGACGGAACGCGCTTCGGCAGCGCCGGTTCTGCTGTCGCAGCACGCTCTAGCGGCCTGGAGCCCGTGTCGCTGCCCTCAAGCGCCGCGCGCATCGCCTGGAATGACAACCCCGAGACCTCCGCCACGCGCGCCGCCGCTCGCCGATGCCCCGCCGCCGCCGATGCGTCGCCCGATGCCAATGCCTCCCACTCCGCTATCCGAGACGCCTCGACCAGCGAGGCCTTTGCCACCGCCTCCCGCCGGCTGTCTGTGAAGAGCGACTGGCGTACCTGTCCCACCGGCCGCCCATCTCGTCCCAGCACGACGCCGCGAAACCGCACAGGCACCCGCTTCACCCAGTAGAACCGCCCCCCAACACAAACGAGCCCCCGGCTCAATGCCTCACCCTCCAGCACCAAGCACCAATGTTGATGGATTTGTTGATGGATTCAGACCTCGAAACGCTCACGCCGAGTGCCTTGATGGACCTTAAGTCTTTGATATAGAATGGTTCCATTCGCCGCGCGGTCCAGCGATATGGCGGATGGGGTGGGATTCGAACCCACGAAGGAGTTGCCCCCTTACCGGTTTTCGAGACCGGCGCCTTCGACCACTCGGCCACCCATCCTGGCCTCGCCAGGTGCCTCACGCTCCGAGCGTATAAGCGGCGTGCCCCGGGCGGGCAAGGCTCATCTCGACACTCTTCGGGATTGACAGAAAAACCCGAGTGACACATAAGTCAATGTCTCGCGTGTCAGACGCGATGTGCATCTGCGCGATCACAGGATCGTGCCGCTGTCCGAGGCGCCGCGCAACGTGGCAAAAGCGGATGAGACCCCGCCGAAGGACGCGACTGGAGGAGTTAAGACCATGTTCGCTGTGATGAAGACCGGCGGCAAGCAATACAAAGTGGCTGTCGACGACGTCGTAACCGTTGAAAAACTTGAGGTGCGTCCGGGAGATCGGGTGCAGTTTGACCATGTTTTGATGCTGGGAGGCGAGAGCCCTGTCATCGGAGCGCCTGTGATCGACGGTGCGGCCGTTTTGGCCGAGGTCGTCGAGCAGATCAAAGCGCCGAAAGTGATCTCTTTCGTGAAACGGCGCAGAAAGCACTCGTCCCAGCGCAAACGTGGTCACCGCCAACCGCTGACGACTGTTAAGATCACGGAGATCCTGCCGAGCGGGGCTGGGGCCTCCGCTCCTGTGGCGGCAGAGGACTGAGGAGGGTCAGATGGCACACAAGAAAGCAGGCGGGTCCTCGCGGAATGGGCGCGACAGCGCAGGGCGGCGCCTCGGCGTGAAGAAGTTCGGTGGTGAGGTGGTGGTTCCCGGCAACATCATCGTGCGCCAGCGGGGCACGCGCTGGTGGCCGGGCCAGGGTGTCGGCATCGGGCGAGATCACACGATATTTGCAACGGCAAACGGAAACGTGCGGTTTCACAAGGGGATCAAGGGGCGCACGTTCATTTCGGTGCTGCCAACCCAGGACGCCGCTGAGTAGGCCGAGCGACTTTCGATGACGAAAGGGCCCGGTCTCAGGATCGGGCCTTTTGCGTTGGACGCGGCCGCCCGATCCGGACATGAGATCTGGAGTGTGCGATGGCGCTGACGGGCAAAGATCTGATCGATATGGGCTTCGCGCCGGGGCCTTGGTTTGGGCCCGCGCTGGACGAGGCCAATGCGCGGGGTCTTGGCGGCGAGGCTTTGCGCGCGTTTCTAGAGACGCACGCCCCACCCCCGCCCATCGACCTGCAAAAGAGCGTGCCGTTCGAGGTCAACATCGAGGCGGAGACAGTGGCCGAGGAGGCCAACGTCGCGGCCGTGCTCGAGACCATGCGGCTCCTGATGAAGACGCCCACGGTCCGGGCCGGCGCGGTGATGCCGGACGCCTGTCCTGCCGGCCCCGTCGGAACGATCCCGGGTGGAGGGGTCGTCGCGGCCGAGGGCGCGATCCATCCGGGGTTTCACTCGGCCGACATCTGTTGTTCGGTGATGGTCTCCGAACTTGTCGGGGCGACACCTGCCTCGGTGCTGAATGCCGTGCAGGCCTCGACCCATTTCGGTCAGGGTGGCCGGGCGGAGGGGCAACGGCTGCCGGTCGACCCTGAGCTGATCGATGCGTTTCGGGGAAACCGGTTTCTGAACGACCAGAAAATCCTCTTCACAGCCGAAAGCCATATGGGCACCCAAGGCGATGGCAACCATTTTGCGTTTGTCGGCCAGTCCAAGGCGACGGGAACCGTCTGCCTTGTCACGCATCACGGCTCCCGCGGTCCTGGCGCGGGGCTTTACAAGGCCGGGATGCGGGTGGCCGAAGCCCTGAGGCAGCGACGCTCTCCCGCGACGCTGAAGCAAAACGCTTGGATCGACGCAGAGAGCGCGGAGGGCCGCGCCTATTGGGACGCGCTTCAAATCCTCCGCCGCTGGACCAAGGCCAACCACGAGGTGATCCACGACCGGGCCCTCGCCGCCGCCGGCGCCGATCTCTCGCACCGGTTCTGGAACGAGCACAACTTTGTCTTCCGCGAGGGCGACATGTTCTTTCACGCCAAAGGCGCCACGCCGATCGATCCGGCGTTTCTGCCGGATACGAGCGGCGTCCAGATCGTGCCGCTCAACATGGGCGCGCCGATCCTTTTGGTGAAAGGGCAGCGCACGCAGCGCAACCTCGGGTTTGCGCCGCACGGGGCGGGGCGAAACCTGTCGCGGAGCGCGCATCTCCGCGGACTTGGCGGCCGGCCCGTTGACGCGGTCTTTCAGGAGGAGACGCAAGGCATCGACGCGCGGTTCTGGTGCGGGCGGCCGGATCTTTCGGAGCTTCCGTCGGCCTACAAGAACCCGGTCGCGGTGCGGGCGCAGATGGCTGCGTTCGATCTCGCGGATGTCGTGGACGAGATCATGCCCTATGGGGCGATCATGGCCGGCGACTGGGAGCACGACGCCCCCTGGCGGCGGAAGCGGCGATGATCGATCTCATCGGCCTGGCACTCCTTGGCGTGGCCATGATCGCCTCACCCGGCCCCGCCAACATGGTGCTTATGACGGCCGGGGCGGAGTTTGGCCTTCGCCGCGCGCTGCCCTTTGTCTTTGGCGTGGCGATGGGCAAGCAACTGGTGATCTGGCCTGTGGGCCTCGGTCTTCTGGCGGCGACCGCCAGCCTGCCGGGCCTCGCCACGGCGCTGGCGTTTCTGTCCGCGGCGTACCTCCTCTGGCTTGCCTGGCGGATCGCTGGTGCGCGGATCGTGGCGGTGCGCGCGCGGCCGCCGCGCTTTGCGGCCGGCCTCGTCGTGCACCCACTGAACCCGAAGGCCTGGGCGCTCGTCACCTCGGCCTTTGGTGTCTACGCGGCAGGGGCGCCGCCGCTTCTTGGAACGCTGATCGTTGCGCTCACATTTCTGGCCATCCAGCTCGTCTTTCATCCCCTTTGGTGCTGGGGCGGGGCGCGGCTGGCCCATGCGGTGGCCGGGACACAGGCGGAGCGGGCGCTGATGATCTGCCTTGCTGCGCTGACAGTGGCGAGTGTAGTCGTGGTGCTCGTCAATGTTGGGTGATATGTCAGATCACGTCCTCGGGACTGAGCGCTTGACGCTCCGACCGCTCCGACATGCGGATGCCGGACTGATCGAGCTTTATGCCGGCAATGCGTGTGTGGCGCGGATGACAAGCTCCATTCCCCACCCGTACCCGCCGGGCTCCGCCGCGGCCTTCATTGAAAAGACCCTCCGCACGGGCGCGCTGACCTGGGCGATCGACCACAACGGCTCCTCCGAGGGGCAGATCATCGGTGTGATCGGCCTCCGGGAGGACACCGAGATCGGCTATTGGCTTGGTGAGCCATTCTGGTCGACAGGCTTTGCGACGGAGGCCGTGGACGCAGTGATTGGCGAGGCGCGGAGGCGCGGTCTGCCAGAGCTCCGCGCGCGCGTTTTTCAGGACAATCCGGCCTCCGCCCGCGTGCTGACCAAGGTGGGCTTTGCCTATGAGGCCGCGGGCGAAGTGTACTCCGCCGCGCGCGCGGCCGTTGTTCCGGACTGGCGCTACCGCCTGGTGCTGTCATGAAGTTTCTCGATCTCGCCAAAGTGTATGTCCGCTCGGGCGCTGGCGGAGGGGGCGCCGTCAGCTTCCGCCGCGAGAAGTTCGTCGAGTACGGTGGGCCCGATGGCGGCGATGGCGGCCGCGGCGGCGATGTTGTCGCGGAGGCGGTTGAGGGGCTGAACACCCTCATCGATTTCCGCTACCAACAGCACTTTTTTGCGAAGAACGGGCAGGGTGGCCAGGGGCGGGGGCGCACGGGGCGCGACGGGTCCGATGTGACGCTTCGGGTGCCGGTCGGGACGGAGATCCTGGAGGAGGATCAAGAGACCCGGATCGCCGACCTGGCAGAGCCGGGTGCGCGGGCAATCCTTGCAGAGGGGGGCAATGGCGGCTGGGGCAACCTGCGGTTCACGACGTCGACGAACCGGGCTCCCCGTCGTGCCAATCCGGGCCAGGTGAGCGTCGAGCGAACGCTCTGGCTCCGGCTGAAGTTGATTGCCGATATCGGCATTGTGGGGCTTCCTAACGCTGGCAAGTCTACCTTTCTCGCGGCGACCTCCAATGCCCGCCCGAAGATCGCAGACTACCCGTTCACCACGCTGCACCCGGGCCTCGGCGTTGTGGCCGTCGATGGGGCGGAGATGGTCGTGGCCGACATCCCTGGCCTCATCGAAGGGGCGCATGAGGGCCGGGGCATCGGCGACCGCTTTCTCGGACATATCGAGCGCTGTGGCGCCCTTCTCCATCTTGTCGACGGCACGTCTGAGGATGTCGCAGCCGACGAGGCGACCATCCTTGCGGAGCTCGAGGCCTATGGCGCCGATCTGTTGGCCAAACCCCGGGTCACTGTGTTGAACAAGGTCGACGCCCTTGACGCAGAGGCGCGTGCGGACGCGCTCGAGGCCCTGAGCGGTCTCGGTCCTGTCATGACGATGTCAGGTGTCAGCGGCGAGGGTGTGACGGACGTCCTCAGAGCGTTGCGCGGCCATCTCGTGGCGGAGGAGGACGCACCGGCTGCGGCGTCCTGGACACCGTGACGGGCGATACGGTGACGATGGAGACCGAGAGCGCCGCGCGCCTCGCGGCGGCGCGGAGGATCGTGATCAAGATCGGCTCCGCTTTGCTGGTCGATCCCGAGGGGCGGCTCCGCAAGGACTGGCTGGCGGATTTCGTGGCCGATGTCTCCGCGCTCCGCACCGACGGGAAGGACGTGATCATTGTTTCGTCGGGCTCGATTGCGCTTGGCCGGGGCGTGCTGGGGCTGGTGTCGGGGGCGCTCGCGCTCGAGCGCAGTCAGGCGGCGGCCTCTGTCGGGCAGATCGCGCTCGCCCGGGCCTATGCCGAGGCGCTCGCACTCCACGGTCTCACTGCGGCCCAGGTGCTCGTGACGCTCGAGGACAGCGAGAACCGTCGGCGATACCTCAACTCACGCGCGACACTCGGCACGCTTCTCGAACTCGGGGCCGTGCCGATCGTCAATGAGAACGACACGGTCGCCACAGACGAGATCCGGTATGGCGACAATGACCGGTTGGCAGCACAGGTCGCCTCCCTCGCGGGCGCAGACACACTGATCCTGCTCTCTGATGTCGACGGGCTCTACACCGCCGACCCGCGCACCGATCCGGCCGCGCGCCACATCCCCGATGTCGATGCAGTCACGGCCGACCTAATGGCGATGGCCGGGGGGGCCGGCAGTGCGGGCGCGCGCGGAGGCATGCGCACGAAGCTCCTCGCGGCAGAGATTGCGCTTCGTTCAGGCGTTGGGATGGCGATTGCGCGGGGCGCGGTGCGCCGGCCGTTGAGCGCACTCATCGCCGGAGCGCGCGCGACGTGGTTCCGCGCGGCGGCGGATCCCGAGGCGGCGCGGAAACGTTGGATCTTTGCGATGAAGTCGAAGGGGCGGCTCACGGTCGACGGAGGGGCTGCGCGTGCGCTCCTCTCTGGAAAGTCGCTCCTGCCAGCGGGAGTCGTGACCGTAGAGGGGCAGTTTCACCGCGGAGATCCCGTGGAGATCCTCGGTCCGGACGGTCGGGTCATGGCTCGGGGCCTCGCGGGCTATGACGCGGCGGAGGCCCGCCTAATCGCGGGCCTCCGGTCGGGTGAAATCGCGGCGCGGCTCGGCTATCCCGGTCGCGCCTCGCTCGTCCATCGCGACGACATGGCGATGTGACGGGACCGGCCTCGGTCAGACAAACTCGAACATGTCGGTCGTCGGCAGTGTCTCTTCGACACCGAGAACATTCACCGAAACGGTGGACTGTCCGACATTGCCGGCCGTGTCCTCGGCCCCGTAGAGGAAGAAGTACTGCGCGTTCTGGAAGGCGTTCGGATACTCGCCGAACTCCGACTGGAAGGTGAAGTTTCCGTCCTTATCGATCGTGACCGTGGCGGCGAGATCGTCCTCGGGAGCGGTGTTGTCGGAGATCAGGTTGAACTCGACAGTGTCGGACTGCGCCAGATCGAAGGACGCGATCAGGGAGTTGTCGATAGAGCTGTAGATCTCGAAGAGCGTCAGCGTCGCGCCCTCGGCAGCGGTGTCGTTGTCGAGGATGTTGGCCTCGAGAACCTCCCCCTCCATGACCGTGTAGAGATCCTTCTCGAGCGCGAAGACGTCTTCCTCCGGCTCTTCGCCTTTGATCTTCACGTCATCGATCTTGATCTTCTCGGACTTGGCCGAGATGTCGCTCACAAAGCGGAGTTGCCCCTCGCCGAGATCGTCGGGCAGATCGTAGCTGAGGGTCTGGTCGCTCGTTGTGATGGTCTGGCCGGTCATGTTGCCCGTCAGGACCTGTCCGTCGCCCGCGAACGTGTCGAGGACGATCACCTCTCCGCCCTCGGTCACGAACTCGACCCGGAGGAAGTCGGCGTTCTTGCCTGACTTTTCGAAGCTGCCGTTCAGGATGCAGGCCTCAAATGAAATCTCGACATTTTCGAGCTCAGAGAGGTCGACGGTCTCAAACAGCAGTTCTCCGTCATTTTTTCCATTGGTGACAGCTTCGCCGTTCTTGATCTTGAAGTCGCTTGCGACAACGGTCTCGGGTGACTTGTCGTCGAAGCTCTCGCAGAGAACGTTCGTGTGGACCGGCGGCTCCCCGGGGACATAGCAGATGTCGTCGATCGCGCCGGAGCCGTTCAGCACCACTTCCATCGACGAAACACCTTCGACGTCGAGGATCACCTGCTGAATGCCGTTGTCGACACCTCCGGGGATCACGACCTCACCGATGACGACGCCGTCCGCGTCGCGGAGGATCACGAGGCCGCCCTCCTCGCCGTCGACAACCTTCAGATCGAAGATCCGGGCCGGGCCTTCGAAGTCGAAGGTCAGCGAGCCACCCTTGGCGGAATCGTCCGCGTCGCGTCCGTTGTCATCTTCCGAGATGATCAGGATGTTGCCCTGGTTCTCGGTCCGGAGGTCGCGGTCGCCGCCCGTAGGGGCGCTGCTGTCGAAGATCATCGCGTCGTTGTCGCGCGAGGAATCGTTGCGATCATCCTCTGCGCCACGGATCGAGACGCCGTCAAATTGGTCGCCGATCACCGTGCCGGATCGGAACCCCTCGAAGTCGATTTTAACTGCGTTCGGATCATCGCATTCGATAAACTCGATCACACCAGCCATTGTGAATGGTCCTTTCACCCGTCCCTTCCACGTCTGTGCGCTGGATCGGGACACCCCTCGTTAAAACGCGGCGCTGCGCGCGACCACGTTCTTTGTTGCGGCCGAACTCAGGTTCAACCGCCCCCCACACTCGCTTGTGTTGTGATTTTGGACGCGCACGTTCGCTCAGAACTTGGCGGAAACATGCAGATATCTTCATATCAATGGGAAACATGCACCCTACCATTTACCATAGGATCAGAAGTACACGCCGATCCCCCAACACATCTCCACATTTATTTGTTGTAACTTGAAAAAGTCAACTTTGAATTTTGGATGTATTAACCGGGATTGCAGTTGGTTCACTGTGGACGTAGACCCAGCGTGGGAGGATCGCATGGACGGAACGGACACAGACATCGCCGCTGACATGCACCGTATGGGCGCGGCCGCGCGGCGTGCTGCAACGGATCTGGCGGCGGCTCCATCCGCGCAGAAGGATGCGGCACTTCGGGCTGCGGGTGAGGCGATCTGGGCCGCGCGGGCCGCGCTCCTGTCGGCGAACTCGGAGGATGTGGCCGAAGCCGAAGGACGACTCTCGGGGGCCATGATCGACCGTCTTCGCCTGACGGAGGACCGCGTGCGTGGGATGGTCGATGGCCTTGCTGCCATTGCCGAACAGGACGATCCCGTGGGCGCGGTGATCGAAGCGTGGACCCAGCCCTCCGGGCTCGACATCAAGCGCGTTGCGACGCCGATCGGCGTTGTCGGCGTGATTTTCGAGAGCCGGCCGAACGTGACGGCAGACGCAGGCGGCCTTTGCCTCAAGTCGGGAAATGCCGCGATCCTGCGGGGCGGATCGGAGAGCTTTCGCTCGGCCCATGTGATCAATGCCGGGCTTGCGGCTGGCCTTCGCGCTGCCAATTTGCCTGAGGCTGCGATCCAGTTGGTGCCGACCCGCGACCGCGCCGCCGTCGGCGAAATGTTGCGCATGACCGAGCACATCGATGTCATCGTGCCTCGGGGCGGCAAGGGTCTCGTCGGGCGCGTGCAGGCCGATGCCAGGGTGCCTGTGTTTGCGCATCTCGAGGGGATCGTTCACCTTTTCGTCGATGCCGAAGCGGCCCCGGAGACCGTGGCGCGGGTGGTGTTGAATGCCAAGACGCGCCGCACCGGGATTTGCGGTGCGCTTGAGTGTTTGCTGATCGACCGGGCTTACGCGGAGCGGCATGGGCTCGGGCTTCTTCACGATCTGCAAAAGGCCGGTGTGGAGATCCGAGCGGGCGCTGGCATCGAAGGCTTTGTCCGCGCGACGGAGGAGGATTGGGGGAAAGAGTTCCTCGACATGATCCTTGCCGTGCGTTTGGTTGATGGGCTCGAGGACGCGATCGAGCACATTCGCACCTATGGCTCGAACCACACCGACGGCATTTTGACCGAGGACGACGCGGCCGCCGCACGCTTCTTCTCCGCGCTCGACAGTGCGATTCTGATGCGCAACGTATCGACGCAATTTGCAGATGGGGGGGAGTTCGGGATGGGCGCCGAGATCGGCATCGCCACAGGAAAGCTGCATGCCCGTGGCCCGGTGGGCGCGCGGCAGCTGACAAGCTTCAAGTATTTGGTGGAGGGCCCAGGCTTGACGCGTCCCTAAAGGGCCGTCAGCCCCGCCAGGTTCGAACGGGGCCGCAATCCATGTGAACGAAGTTGGAGCGTCCGTATTTTCCGACGCCGCCTGCATTGCAGACCTCTGCCGCCCGCGCCATCTGATGGATCGAGCGGGAGGAGAGCTTCAAGTCCGCCGCCATACCCTTCACATGGTAGGAGTTCTGAGCAACGCCGCGATTCGAACGGCGGAGCATCGCGTTGGTCGAGGGCGACCGATACGCCGAAACAACGTGGTAGGCCTCATCGGTATCCATGAGACGAAGGGTCGCGGCCAGAATATCGATGTTTCGGCGATCGTACCGGATCACCTCGTTCTGGCGCCAGTCGCGCATGAACCAGTTTATTTCAGCCAGTGCCTCGGGAATGTAGCGACCCTCAATCCAATAAATTGTATCGACGGACTCTCCAGTCCTCTTAGAGTAGAGTTTAACGCGTCGAATATCTCCAGCGCCCCGAAGAAACCCCGCTGCGCGCGCGTATTGCGGTGCCGCCGAGACTGCTGCGCTTGCGAAAATCCCAGCAAGTAGGGTGCGCCTGCCGACGCTGATCTTCGGCTGTGATCTCATCTGCCCGCCTTCAATACTTTTTTTACAGACGCGCTGCTTGTCCTCGCGCTGTCTTTCGGAGTGGCCTAGTCATGGCAAAGACCGCGTTAATTTCCAAGCATGGTGTGCGGATTGCTGCTGAGTTCCGTCTAATTCTCGCCAAATTTCAGCAAGTGTTGCCTCTCTGCCGCGCTCTTGCTCAGAGATGACGCGGAGGACACAAGTGTGTGGTTTTTGCGGGAGCGTGCTCAATCGGCACTGCTAAGACATCGCTAACCCTTTACGCTAAAATCTGAGGTGGGAAGCGAATGCAAACGCGGACAACAGCGGAGATGGGTATGGCTCGCGGCAGTATCATCGGCACGATCGCGCTCGGCTTTTGTGCCGTGTGGACGACGGCGGTAGGGGCAGAGGATGTAGTGCCGACACCTGTCGCGGCCATCGCGGCGCCTCTGGATGCGGCGGCCTTGGCGTTGAGGGCTGAGGTTGAGGCCTCTGAAGACGCTGCGCTGCAAATTCATTTCGAGGCGCAAGATTATGCGCCGCTCTGGACAGCTGTTCGGCGCGCGGCGTTTCTCGAGGCTCTGGGCGGCGTCGACGCTCATGGCTTGCCACTTGGGCGCTACGATGCCGAGGCGCTCCGAGCCCTCTTTCGCGAGGGCTCCGATGCCGAGATCGAGGTGGCGGCGTCGCAGCTCCTGATTAAGTACGCTCGCGACATCAGCTCCGGCCTACTTGAACCGCGCAGGCTGGCGGCGGATATGTCCGTCGATCCACCGCGCCCCGACGGCGCGGCCGTTCTGGATGCCTTCCGGGCGAGCACGGACCCCAAGGCGGCGCTCGCCGCACTATTACCGTCGCATGTCGACTACGCCCGCCTCGTGGAGGAGCGTGCGCGGCTGGTCGCCTTGATCAATGCCGGTGGATGGGGCGCGCCGCTCGGCGGGCGCGAGACACTCCGGCCCGGAGATCTCGGTCCTCTGGTGATCGAGTTGCGGGGCAGGCTCGGCCGCATCGATGGGGTCGATTATGGCGAGGTTCCGCTGTTCGACCCGGAGCTTGAGGCGGCCGTGAGGGCCTTTCAGCTTCGCAAGGGTCTCAACGACGATGGGGTGGTCGGGCCGCAGACGCGGGCCGCGCTCAACGCCTCTCCCGTCGACCGCCTCCGCCAGGTGCTCGTTAATCTGGAACGTCAGCGCTGGTTGAACGTCGACCGCGGCGCACGGCACATACTAGTCAACCAGGCGGACTTTCGGGTCACGCTCTATGACAACGGTGAGCCGACCTACACATCGCGCGTCGTGATCGGTAAAAACCGCCACCGGACGCAGGAGTTCAACGACCGCATGTCCCATATGGTCGTGAACCCGACCTGGCACGTGCCACGCTCTATCGCGACGGAGGAAATGCTGCCGAAGCTGCAGCGCAACCCGAGCGCGCTCGGCGGGACCTACCGCGTGATGACCCGCAACGGCACCGCGGTGAACCCGCGCTACGTGGATTTCCGCCAGTTTTCTGCGGCGAATTTCCCGTTTGTCGTGAAGCAACGGCCGGGCGGCGGAAATGCGCTCGGGCGGGTGAAGTTCATGTTCCCGAACAAATACAACATCTACCTCCACGACACACCGGCCAAGTCGCTCTTCAATCGGGATGTGCGGGCCTACAGTCATGGCTGCGTGCGGGTGCAGAAGCCCTTTGAGTTTGCCCACGCGCTCCTCGCCCCGCAAACGGAAGACCCCAAAGGCCTGTTCCAGCAGACGCTCAACACCGGGCGGGAGCGGCGCATCGATCTCGATGAGCCGGTGCCGATTTACCTGACCTACCTCTCTGTGGTCTTTGACGAGGCGGGTGATGCGCAGTACCGCGGCGATGTCTATGGCCGAGACGCCCTGGTCTTCAAAGCCCTGAGTGCCGCGGGCGTGGACCTCGGCCTCGTGGAAGGCTAGGCAGCGTTCGGGGCCGGACGGGAGGGCAGATGCCGTTCACAATTGGCGAACTGGCTGACGCCCTCGGCGCGGCGGCCGAGGGCGATCTGACGCTGACGGTTGAGCGCCCGCGGGAGCCGGGAACTGCCGGTCCATCGGACATCGCCCTGGCCATGGAGGCCGCTTTTCTGGAGAGCCTCGGCGCAGGGCGGGCGCGTGCAGCCATTCTGGCGGAAGGTGCGGACTGGAAGGGGCTGGGCCTCGAAGCGGCCATTTTTGCGCCTCGGTCGCGCTACGTGATGGCGGGGGTGGCGGACGTCTTTGCTCGTGCCCCGCGGATTGATCCGGGCATTCACCCGTCAGCGGTGGTGGAGCCTGGGGCTGAGATTGGAGCTGATCCCTCGATTGGACCCTTTGCCTACATTCAGGCCGGTGCGCGGATTGGCGCGCGCGCGCGCATTGGCGCACAGTGCTTTGTCGGCGAAGAGGCCGAGATCGGATCGGACGTACTTCTCTTCCCGGGGGCACGGATTGGCCCGTTCGTCAGGATCGGGGCCCGGTTCATCGGCCATCATGGGATTTCGATCGGCGCCGACGGGTTTTCCTTCGTGACGCCGAAACCTGGCGCAGTGGAGGAGGCGCGTGCGACGGGGCGGATTTCAGCCGTCAGCCGGTCGGAGGGATTTGTCCGGATCAACTCACTTGGCGCGGTCTGGATCGGGGACGATGTCGAGGTTGGTGCGAACTCCGTCATCGACCGGGGCACCGTTGCGGACACGGAGGTTGGCTCCGGCACAAAGATCGACGGGCTCGTGATGATCGGCCACAATGTGAAAGTGGGGATGCATTGCCTGCTCTGCGGTCAGTCGGGCGTTGCCGGGAGCAGCGTCATCGGCGACCGTGTGGTCCTGGCCGGTCAGGCCGGGATTGCGGACCACGTTCGGGTCGGCGATGACTGCATCATCACCGGCCAGACCGGCATCAACCACAATGTGCCCTCCGGTCGGATCATGATGGGCAGCCCCGGCGTGCCAATGGATCAGAGCGTTGCAACCTACAGGGTGATGCGGCGGTTGCCGCGCCTCGCGGCCCGCGTCGATGCCCTCGAAAAACGGGTTTCAAACCCCCAATCGACGGAGTAGATCAGGCCAACGCGGATGGCGTGCGGGGAGGTCTGATGTCGGATGCGGTCGAGCAAAAGGTGATTGCGATCATAGCCGAGCAGGCCGTTCTTGAACCCCATGAGGTGGCGCTCGACGCGACGATCGACGATCTCGGCCTCGACAGCCTCGGCTTTGTGGAGGCGATATTCGCGATTGAGGAGGCCTTCGACATCTCCGTGCCGTTCAATGCCAACGAGCCCGACAGCGGGGAGTTCGATGTCCGCGACGTGCGTGCGATTGTCGCCGCGGTGAAGGGGCTTGTCGCCCAGAAAACCGGCTGAGGCCGCCCGTGCGCCGGGTGGTGATCACCGGCCAGGGCGCGATCTCGCCGCTCGGTCGGACGGCGGCCGACACGCAGGAGGGCATGCGCGCCGGTGCCTCCGGCATCAGCGAGATGGAGTTCCAGGATGTTGATCGTCTGTCGATCCGGATCGGCGGCCAGATCAAGGGGTTCGATCCCGCTGAGCATTTCTCGCGCCAGGAGCTGACGCTCTACGACCGGTTCACACAATTCGCCCTTCTCGCCGCGGAGGAAGCCGTGACCCAGTCCGGACTGTCCTTCGAGGGGGCGCTCGGGCTCGAGGCAGGGGTGGTCTTCGGGACGGCGGGCGGCGGGCTGCAGACGCAGGACGAGAACTATCGATCGGTCTACGAGGCTGGGAAGAACCGGGTGCACCCCTTTGTCGTGCCACGGCTGATGAACAATGCCGCGGCAAGCCATGTGTCGATGCGCTATACACTCCAAGGCCCGTCCTTCACTGTGGCAACCGCCTGTGCGTCCTCGAACCACGCGATGGGGCAGGCCTTCAGCCTTGTGCGCTCCGGTGCGGCGCGGGCGATGCTGACGGGCGGGACGGAGAGCATGCTCTGCTTTGGTGGCATCAAGGCATGGGAGGGTCTCCGAGTGATGTCGAAAGACGGCTGTCGCCCGTTCTCTGCGGACCGCAATGGAATGGTGCAGGGCGAGGGGGCGGCCGTCTTTGTGTTTGAAGAATACGAGCATGCGCGGGCGCGTGGCGCGGATGTTCTGGCGGAGGTTTTGGGGTTCGCGATGACCTCCGATGCCTCCGACATTGTGATGCCGTCAAAGGATGGGGCGCGGCGCGCGATTGCGGGCGCGCTCCGCGACGCGGGCGTCCCGGCGGAGCGGGTGGGCTACATCAACGCCCACGGAACGGGGACTGCCGCCAACGACCGGACCGAATGCGCCGCCGTGCGTGAGGCCTTTGGCGCGCATGCCGACAGCCTTATGATCTCATCGACCAAGTCGATGCACGGACACCTCATCGGCGGCACAGGGGCCGTGGAGCTTCTGGCCTGCGTAATGGCGGTGCGCGACGGCGTTGTCGCGCCCACGATCAATCACAAGCGCCCTGACCCTGAATGCGACCTCGATGTCGTGCCGAACACCGCGCGCGATGCCCCGGTTGATGTGGCGATGTCAAACGCCTTCGCCTTTGGCGGGCTCAACGCGGTGCTTATGATCGCCCGCGTGTGACCATCACTGATTGAGCGTGGTGGGCGGCAGGCCGTCGAAGGCCGCCGTGAAGCCCGTCAGCGAGAGTTGCAGGGTCACGGGTTGGGATGGGTTCGACACGGAGAAGACCCGCATCAGCGCATTTGCACCCCGCTTCAGACTGAGCAGGTAGTCCGCGTCGATCCCGAAGCGGCTGAAGCACCCCGACCGGTTGCAGAACTGGTACTCATAGCGCCGGGCCTCGCCGCCATCGACCTGGATCACCAGGCCTTCGGTCAGGAGTGTGCCGAGCGGTGTGACAATGGTGGCGCCGGCCGCGGCTTGCTGACCCTCGATTGCGACAATGCTGACCTCGGAGACGGGATTGCCTTCCTGATTGAGGGCCACTTGGTAGATGAAGCAGTTGGACTTGTCGGGTGTGCACCGACGCTCCCAATCGCCGAACACTTCGGTCACGAAGTCGGGCTCGGGCGTGGCGGGCGCTGCCTCCTCCTCCGCTGGCGGCGCTTGGTCGGTCGGTGGGGTGGTGGTGTCCTGGGCCAGCGCGGGGCTGGCGGTCGCCAAAGCGGCAGTGATCCAGAGGGCGCGGAGAAAAAGGGTCACGGGGATGTTGTCCTTTCGGCAGGCTCGCATTGGCGCCGAGGTGTCAGCATCCTGCGGGGCTTGTCAACGCGGCGGCCGGACATCCGCTCAGATGAAAAAAAGGCACCGGTAAGGTGCCTTTTTTTGGGCTGCTTTGCAGCTCTCTCCCCGTCGGACTGGCCAACTTTGTGGGGTGTAAGCTATGGGCAAAGCGTGATCTGCGTCAACAGTCTACGCGGGCAGATTGGTTAATTTCGAGCAACGATCGATGGAAAAAAAAGCCGCACCCGAAGGTGCGGCCAGTTCAACAGGGAGGAAGTCTGCAACCCGACCCTGAGATCAGCCTGCGGGTTTCTTTTGACCAAAGAGTGTTAATTTTTGGTGTGCCGTTCTGCACATGCGAGACGAAATCTCAGGGATTGGGGCGCACACGGATCTCAGTGACGCGATTTCGCTCTCGCGCGAGCACCTCAAAGCGGAAGCCGTGGAAGTGGAAGACCTGGCCCACTGTCGGAATGCTCTGAGCTTCGTGGATCACGAGCCCTGCGACGGTGTTGGCTTCTTCGTCGGGCAAGGTCCAGTCGCAGGCGCGGTTGAGATCGCGAATGGTCATCGATCCTTCGATCACGACGGACCCGTCCGAGGCCTGGCGGATCACTTCATCCTCCACGTCATGCTCGTCGGCGATCTCTCCCACGATCTCTTCGAGGATGTCTTCGAGCGTGATGAGCCCGCGGAGCGCGCCATACTCATCGACCACAAGGGCGAAGTGCGTCCGGCGGCGCAGAAACTCCCTCATTTGATCGTCGAGCGTGGTCGTCTCTGGCACGAAGTAGGGCTCCATCACGACGTCCATAACATTGAAATCGTTGATGGTCTCAATGCCCCGCCCTTCAACCCGGATGATCCGGTCGACGGCACGGAGAAGGTCCTTGGCGTGGATGACACCGACGATGTTCTCGGGGTCTTCCTTGAAGATCGGCAGGCGCGTGTAGGAGGATTTGAGACACGCCGACAGGATCTCATCCGTGGTCCAATCGGCATCTATCATCTCGATCGACTGGCGGTGGAGCATGATCTCATCCACCTCGCGCTGGCCGAGATCGAGCGCACCGAGGAGGCGATCCCGGTCGGCCTTCTCCACTGCGCCTTCGGAGTGGTGGAGCGCGATGGCGCCGGCGATCTCCTCTTGTGCGGCCAAGACGCTCGCCTCTGGATCGGTCTTCACGCCGAAGAGGCTGAGGATGTTTCGCACCAGCACACTGATGACGGCAACGACGGGCCCGAAGATGCGCACGACCTGGAGGATGACCCGAGCGATCCCGTTTGAGACCGTCTCGGGCGCGGTGATCGCGAATGTCTTCGGCATCACTTCGGCGAAGACGACGACAAGGGCCGTCATCACAAGTGTTGCGAGCGCCACGCCTGATTCGCCGAACGCCGCTGTCAGAAGCGAGGTCGCAAGCGAGGTGGCGAGAATGTTGGCCAGATTGTTGCCGAGCAGGATCGCTCCGATCAGGCTCTCTTTGTCCTCCAGGAGGCGGAGCGCGGTGTCCGCCCCTTTCGCCCCTTTCTCCGACATTGTGTGGAGCTTCGCTCGAGAGGCTGCAGTCAGCGCCGTCTCGGAGCCCGAGAAAAAGCCCGAGAGCATCATAAGGGCGAAAACGGCAAAAACGGTGAGCCACATGGCTGCGTCCCAGCCCGTCGCGGCAAAATCCATGGGAAATGGTCCCTGATTGTTTCTCAGATGGTTATGGGGGCGCTGGGGCGCCGCGGCAAGCGCGGCTCAGTCAGCAAGCGGATGGTGGTCAAACACCAATGCCTTCAGGCGCGCTTCCAGGACATGGGTGTAGATTTCGGTTGTCGCAAGGCTTGCATGACCGAGCATCGCCTGGATCGCGCGCAGATCCGCACCGTTCGCAAGAAGATGCGTCGCGAACGCGTGGCGGAGGACGTGAGGTGAGACGCGGGCGGGGTCGAGCCCTGCGGCAAGCGCGGTCTCTTTGACAATGCGGTGGTACACCACCCGGCTGAGATGCCCTCCGCGTGCGGGGAAGAGGAAACGGGACGTGCCTTTGGGGCGGTGCGTAAGCCAGTTCGACAGCGCCTCTTGAGCCGGGCCGGTCAGGGGCACTATGCGCTCGCGCCCGCCTTTGCCGCGGACGAGGATGACATCCGGGTTTCCGAGCGTTGTGGAGAGGGGCAGGGCCACCAATTCGCTGACCCGAAGGCCTGTGGCGTAGAGCAGCTCCATCAGGCAGGCATTCCGGGAGCGGTCGGCTGGTGTCCGCCCGATTGACGGCGCGGCGGCGAGGAGGGCGTCAACCTCTTCCTCCGTCAGTGTTTTCGGCAAGGGACGGGCTTGGCCCGGGCCCTCGATTGAGGCCGCGGGGTCGTCGATGCGCCACCCCTCTGAGAACGCGAACCGGAAGAGCCCCTTGACGGCAGAGAGGCGCCGCGCGCGCGTGGCAGGGGCGAGGCCCTCTGCGGCCAGGCGCGCGAAGTATGCGTCGAGATCGCCGCGGGTCGCGGTCTCGGGCGATACAGTCTCAGTGAGGTCTGCCAAGTCGCGCGCATAGGCCAGAAGCGTGTTCGTCGCGGCGTCCCGCTCGGCCGCGAGCGCTTCGAGGAACGGAGCGACCCAGGGGTGGCTCATGCGTCGGGCACGAGAAGCGTGGTCTCGATTGCGATCCTCCGCGCCCAATCGGGCAGACCAGCGCGACGCAGGAGCCAGAGGCCGGTCTCGAAGTCGCCTGGATCAACCTCAGTTCCCGCGGCCAGGAGGGCCAGCGCGTCGAGAAGCGCCAGACCATAGGCGCCGCCTGTCAATCTGGCATCGATTTCCGCCGCCCTCTCCGAGGGTGGGTCGGCCCGGGTCAGGCCCCGTGCCGCAGCCGCGGCGATTGGCGGAAGCTCCGGCCCCGCGGGCAAGTCCGCGCCGGGTTGCGCCAGGGCTGAGAGAAACTGGATGAGCCCGTCGCCCGTCGCGCCGAGGTAAAGTGTCGCCCAGGTCCAGTCGCGCGTGAGAAGCAACAGCTCACCGCCCCGCCGCCGTGTCTCAAGGGCCAACGTGCCAGGTTCCATCCGCCGCAGAAGCGGCGCGGCGGCCTCCGCCACGACGGGGCGCAAACCGGAGGCTGAGAATATGAGGTCGGCATCGAGTACGGCGGCCGCCATTTCGCTGGCGCTGCCGGTCTCCCACGCCAGGTCGAGGCGGCGGATCGCGGCCGCCCGGTCCCAGATCCCGCCCGAGGCCGCGGGGACGCCGCTGCGATAGGCGGCCAGAAGCGACACAGACGGCACAGCGCCCGACCGGACCAAACGCTCCGCTGCCGTGATTCGGGTCTTGAGCGGCTGACCGGGGGCGATGTCGAGGTGAAGGAACGCCAGCGGGAGCGGCTCCGGCGGGCGCGGGAGGGCAACTGCGTCCCTGAGGACGAAATCAAGGGTCGTGAGGGGGATCGGCAATGGCGGAGGCGGCTGGTCCTCGTAAAGGACGGGATCGAGAAAGCGCGCCAGGAGCGCGTCCTCCGAGGCGCCGAACGCGCCCACCTCCCGCCCGACCCCGAGGGTCAGTTCGGCGGCCGCCCAGTCGCCATCGCGCGCAAGGCAGAAGATCCGGGCAGGCAGCGTCGGTGAGAGCGACGGAGACGCGGCGAGAGCGCGACACGCGGCCTCGGACCGATCGGTCAGAAGGCCCACGTCAAAGGCTCGGCGGAAGAGGGACGCGCTGCCAATGCCGGCCGCCTCGATCAGGGCCTCGGCCTCCTCCAGGCGACCGTCTCGCAGGAGGCGGTCGATTCGCGCGAGAAGATGCGCAGACCCTTCGACATCGCCGGGCGGTGTCGTTTCGGCCAGCAGGAGGGTGCGAAAGAGCTCCCGCGTGCTCGGCACGCCACCTTGCGGATGCTCGCGGATGGCACGCGCGATCTCCGCGGCGGGGCTCGTCTGCCAGAGATCGGCCGGCAGACCTGTCGTTGCCGGCGGAAGGATGCCGGCGCCGTCCCGCACTGGGGCGGAGAGCGGTGTGACTTCGATCTCGTCGAGCGGGCGCGGCGGTGGTGGCCGTGTCTCCGGGGGATCCGGCTCGACCGCGAGGCTCTCTGAGAGCCACGGGATGGCGCTGCGCGGTGTGTCCGCCGTGGCGGGCAGGGCGGCTGCGAGGAGAACGACGCTCAATCGGATCATTCGGTCACCGGGCTCACAGGGATCACGATTTCATGGGTCGGCGGCGGCAGGTCGAAAAACAGGGCGTGGACTGCAGTCGCAAGGGCCGCAATCACCGCCAGATAGAACAGGTATTTGATCAACCGTCCCATTCTGCCTCGCTGTAGACGCCCGGTTTGCTCCGGTTTTTGCGCCGCTGCTCGAATACGGTAGAACTTAGCCCGGCCGTTTGCTTAACTCAATCGATGGCGGGACAGATAGAGTGGAATGAGTAGCAGCCGGTCCTCAGCTGTCGTGAACGCGCTGTCGCGACCCGTTGTGCTGGTCGGGCTGATGGGGGCGGGCAAAAGCAGCGTCGGCTGGCGCTTGGCGGCCGCGCTTTCGGCCCCTTTTTTCGATTCGGACACGGAGATTGAGGCGGCGGCCGGCATGTCCATTGCCGATATTTTTGAGCGGCACGGGGAGGCATCGTTCCGCGATGGGGAGCGCCGGGTGATCCGCAGGCTTCTGGATGGGGAGCCCTGCGTGCTGGCGACGGGTGGGGGCGTCTTTGTCTCCGAGGAGAACCGCGACTTGATCGCGGAGCGGGCGCTGTCGGTCTGGATCGACGCGGATGTCGAGACGCTGTGGAACCGGGTCAAGGACCGAAGCACGCGCCCGCTCTTGCTGACGGCCGATCCGAGAGGTGTGCTCCTGGGCTTGTGGAAGGGCCGGCGCTCGGCGTATGCCAAAGCCGACATTCGGGTCGAGAGCCCGCCCGGGATCACGCACGAAAACATGGTTCAGCGGATCCTCTCCGCGCTGGCCACCCGCGACCGAGACGACCCGGCGCGCCCGCCGATCCTGAGGAGAGACCCGTCGAATGGGTGAGACCGTTGAGGTGGCGCTTCCCGGGCGCGAGTACCGGATCGACATTGGCACAGGGCTGCTGGCCGAGGCGGGCGCGCGCCTGCGCCCGTTCTTGCGTCGGCCACAGGTTTTTGCGGTCACTGAGGCGCGGGTCGCCGACGCCCATCTTGCCGCATTTGAGGCTGGTCTGGCAGCGGCCGGGGTGACGGTGCAGATTTTGACCCTGCCGCCGGGGGAGGCGACGAAATCCTGGGCCGACACGGGGCGTGTGGTGGAGTGGCTTCTCGAGAGGCAAGCGGAGCGCTCGGATCTCGTGGTCGCATTCGGCGGCGGGGTGATCGGCGACCTCACGGGGTTTGCGGCTGCGATTGTGCGCCGAGGCGTGCGGTTTGCGCAGATCCCAACGACCCTCCTTGCGCAGGTCGACAGCTCGGTCGGCGGCAAGACCGGAATCAACGTAGCGGCCGGCAAGAACCTCGTGGGCGCGTTTCACCAACCGGTCTACGTGCTGGCGGATATTGAGACGCTTGCGAGCCTTCCGCCCCGCGACTTCCGGTCCGGCTACGCCGAGGTGGCGAAATACGGTCTCTTGGGCGACGCGGCGTTCTTCTCCTGGCTCGAGAGTGCGGGTCCGGGGATCGCTGCCGGCGACGCCGCACTCCGCGCGCGGGCAGTGGCGACTTGCTGCAGGATGAAGGCCGACATTGTGGTCCGGGATGAGCGGGAGATGGGCGAGCGAGCCCTCCTCAATCTCGGCCACACATTTGGTCACGCGTTGGAGGCGGCGACCGGATACTCGAACCGCCTTCTCCACGGTGAGGGGGTCAGCATCGGCATTGCCCTCGCGTTCGCACTGTCCGAGCGGCTTGGATATGTCGGGTCGAACGAAGTCGCACGTGTCCGGGCGCATTTGCGGGCGATGGGGCTGCCGGTCGACCTCGCTGAGATCCCCGGCACGCTCCCGGATGCGGACGGGCTGATGACGCTGATGGCTCAGGACAAAAAGGTGCTCGACGGTCAGATCACCTTTATCCTCGCCCGCGGCATCGGCGAGGCATTTGTGGCCCGGGACGTCGATCCAGCGGTGCCGCGCGCGCTCCTTGCGGAGGCTCTTGGGACGGGCGTGCCCGCGCTCTGATATCCGTCTGACGCCGAAGGGGCTGTCCGCCCCCGGCAATCGAAGAGCGCCCGTCGCCCGGACGTCCGCAGGTCGGCGTGGGCGCGTCCGATCATCCCGCCCTCGCCCCGCCTAGCCGCGCGTGCGTCGCGCCGACACCTGGCCCGAGGCGAGCACGACACCTGCGACGACGACCAGGATGCCGAGCGCTTTCCCGGGGCC
>JBCCWM010000013.1:0-24758 GCA_039193505.1 Pseudomonadota bacterium
CAGCGCCACGGCGCCGACCCAGGGGCTCCAGGGTCCGCGGAGGAGCGATCCGGTCCGCCGCGTGGTCTCAAGCGCGCCGTGGACATGCCGTTCCCACCGGGCAGCGAGGACAGCAAGGACACCGAGCACGGACAAAAGGACTGCCAGCGCGCCAATCGGGCCGACGCCCTCGATGATCGAAATCCCGGCCGCGGTCCGCGGCAAAGCGTGCCAGATCGGGAAATGCGCATGGCCGATGACCGACCCCACAATGAAAAAAAAGAGCGTGATCCCCATCCGCGTCGACCCGCCGCCGGCGACGAACAGCGTGCCGGAGCCGCAGCCGCCTCCGAACTGCATGCCGATGCCGAACAGAAACGCTCCGAAGACCATGCCGACGCCAACCGGTTGGACAAACGCGCCGGCGCCGAACCAGCCGATCAGAGGATAGGAGACCAACGCCGTCAACGCGATCAGCAGAAACTGCGCGCGGATCCCGGAACTCCGCCCCTCGGTCACCAGGCGGCGCCATCCTGCGGTGAAGCCGAACGCTGCGTGGTAGAGGGCGAAGCCTGCCGCGCCGCCGATCAATCCTGCCCAAAAAAGGGGCGCGCCCCGCGCGTTCCAGCCGAGCAGCGAGACAGACAGGAGACCGACGAGCGCGACCAGCAAAGGTTTGTTAACGTTGGGCGTAGTCATGAGGAACTGACACCTAAAAAGCCTGAACGTGGCAATAAACACCTTGTGACCTGACGCCGACGTGAATTCAGGGTGTGCCGCCGATCTGTTTGATCCGGCACAGCAACATCGAAAGGAGGCTCTTCATGGCCATGCTGACCGATCTCAGCGGATGTGAGACGAGCCTAACGAGTGCTGCGGCGTCTGCGCACTGGAACGACACGATCAGGGGCTTTCTCGCCCACAGTGCCGCAACGCCGGAGGCGCTGGCCGCGACGCGCGCGGCAGCACCTGAGTTTGGTCAAGCGGACGCGGCGCGCGGCCTTTTCTCCCTCCTCCTTGGACGGGCGGAGTTGACGGAGGTCGCGTGGGACGCGCTGGCCCGCGCCGAGGCCCATCCCGGCAACCGGCGCGAACGGATCTACACCGATGCCCTCCGCCACTGGCTCTCCGGCCGGCCGAGCGCGGCGGCGGAGGCGCTCGAAACCCTCCTTGAGACCTGGCCGGAGGACGCGCTGGCGATGAAGCTCGTCCAGGCGATCCGCTTTGTGCTCGGCCAGCCCTGCGCCATGCGGGCCTCAGTCGAGGCGGTTGGCCATGCCTACATCGGGCACGCGGCGGAGGGGTATCTGGAGGGCTGTCGCGCCTTCACCCTCGAGGAGACCGGGGACTACAGTGCAGCGGAGGCCGCGGGCCGGCGCGCGCTCGACCTCGCGCCGGACGATGCTTGGGGCCTTCATGCCGTGGCGCATGTCTATGACATGACGGCGCGGGCCGCCGACGGGCTCGCCTGGCTCTCGACGCGCGATGCCGCCTGGGTTCACTGCAACAATTTCCGCTACCACGTCTGGTGGCACATTGCGCTGATGCATCTCGACTTGGGCGACGCGGAGGCCGCGCTTGACCTCTATGACGCAGAGATCCGTGCCGACCGGACGGATGATTATCGCGACATCTCGAACGCCGCCTCGCTCCTCGCGCGTCTGGAGATGGAGGGTCACCCGGTCGGCACTCGGTGGGAGGAACTCGCTGCGATCGCGGAGCGGCGGAGTGGGGACGGATGTCTGGTCTTTGCCGACCTCCACTATATGCTCTCGCTCATGGGGGATGGCCGGGAGACCGCCATGCGCCGGATGATGGCGCGGATGGCGGCAACGGCCGCGCACGGGGAGTGCGAGATGGCCGCAATCACGAACCGACCGGGCTTGACCGCTGCGCGCGGGCTCGAGGCCTATGCCGAGGGCCGCTTCGCCTCCGCGTTCGCCAATCTCCGCGCGGCGCGCGGCCATTTGCAGACCATCGGCGGCAGCCATGCGCAGCGCGACGTTTTCGATCGCCTCACGATCGAAGCCGCCCTTCGCGGCGGCTATCTCGCCGCGGCCGAGGACATTTTGGCCGACCGCCTCCTGCGTCGGGGCGGCGCCGAAGACGGCTATACGGCGCGGCGGAGATCGCTGATCGCCGATGCCCGGCGCGACATCCGTCACGACGCCGCCGTCCGTTGACATGGCCAAAACTCCCGCCAAACGCCCGCGCGACCCCCGGCTCGACTTTTTTCGGGGCATCGCGATGTTCATCATCCTGCTTGCCCACACGCCCGGAA
The DNA here is from genome assembly GCA_039193505.1 of Pseudomonadota bacterium. Lineage (GTDB taxonomy): Bacteria > Pseudomonadota > Alphaproteobacteria > Rhodobacterales > Rhodobacteraceae > Algicella. Next base: position 2,261 of record JBCCWM010000013.1, read on the forward strand.
ACTACTGGGCGCGCTGGATCCCAGCACGCTTCGGCTTCTCCGATGCGACCGAAATCTTCGTCTTTTGCTCCGGCATGGCTTCGGCGCTTGCATTCGGCGCGGTCTTCGACCGCTCCGGCTTCTTTCTCGGCTGTGCGCGCGTCATCGTGCGGGTCTGGCAGGTCTACTGGGCCCATATCGGGCTCTTCTTCGTGGTCGCCTTCTCCACTGTGATGTTTAACATGACGGTGCCGCTCGAGAAGGACTACATCTCAGGTCTCGCGCTCAATCCATTCTTCAACGACACGACAAGCAATTTGATCGGGTTGATGACGCTGACCTATGTGCCGAACTACTTCGACATTCTGCCGATGTATCTGGTGATCCTGGCCATGATCCCCGCGGTCATGGCGCTCGCCCGGATCCACCCCTATGTCGCCCTCGGCGCCCTCGCGACGCTCTGGGTGGCGACAAACATCCACAATTTCTGGCTCGGCAACTACCACTTCCTCGAGCCGCTGGCGACGCGTCTCGCCTTTCTCCACCTGCCTGCTCAGTACTGGTTCGAGCCGCCGAGCAACGTGCGGGTCTGGTTCTTCAACCCGTTCGGTTGGCAACTCGTCTTTTTTACGGGCTTTGCGCTGATGCGCGGGTGGCTGCCTGCGCCCCCCGTCACGCGGCCGCTGATCCTGATTGCGCTGGCGATCGTTCTGCTGACCATTCCGCTCAGCCATGTGGCCCTACGGACCTATGGATGGCAGGAGTGGCTCGGCGGCATGCAGTTCTGGGAGGCCTACCGCGAGACCGTGATCAGCTTCCGCGGGACAAACACGGAGTTCATCTACAAGACGGATTTCGGGATCATGCGCTATGTGCACTTCCTGGCGCTCGCGTATCTCGCCTGGGTGGCCGTCGGACCGATGGGAGCGCGGTTGCAAGTGGGCACGCTCTGGCCCCGCGTGGTCGGTGTTGTTCGCAAGGTCGGACAACAGTCGCTCGCCGTCTTCCTGGTGTCGATGGTGATCGCGCGGTACATGGGGGTCGCGTTCGACTTGATCGGAAACGGGCCTTTGGCTCTCATCCTCGTCAACAGCGCAGGCTTCGGAATCCTGATAGCCACAGCCTACCTGGTCGGTTGGATCAAAGGTCAGCCTTGGCGGGCCCAGCGGGCCCCAGCGCCGGCCGTTGAGCCGCGACCCAACCTCCGCGAAGCGCAGGCATAGGCGTCACCGCAGGATCACTTCGACCCTGCGGTTGCGCGCTCGATTTTCGTCGCTGTCATTGGGGGCCCGGGGGGCAAGGAACCCCGCCCCTTCCGCGCTCACTTGGGCGGGGTCGATGCCATACTGGCCGGTCAAAGCCGACCGCACAGCGTCCGCTCGGGCGCGCGAGAGCGCGATGTTGACCGCCAGAGACCCCTCATTATCCGAGTGCCCGACCAGCACCACGGTCAGCCCCCCCTCGCCAATCCATCGAGCGAGCTCGGCCACTTGCGCCAATCCGCCCGGATCGAGCTCTGAGCTGCCTGGCGCAAAGCGAACGTCCTCGAGCACGGCGCGACCGGTCTCGACCAAGGCGGAGAGATCGTCGGCTGGCACGGGCGGCGGCTCGACCGTGGTGAGAGGCAAGGGGGCGGGATCGGGGGGCGACACCTCCACAAGCTGGATGTATCCGCCGCGATAGCCTCGGCTGATCAGCACGCCGAGATGGCGCGGCGGCGGCGTTCGCGCCTCCGCCGAGAAGTAGTAAAAATTGGCGAGATCGACTTCCATGTCGGGCGGCGGGACCACGTGCGTGTTGAACCGGAAGTCGAAGCCGCCGCATGCGCGGGAGGCACAGGCGTGCAGGATCCGAAACCCGGCCCCCTCCACCTGTTCGCGGATCGCGCGGCTGAGGGCGGTCGTGTCCGTGCGATCCTCCGGCACCCGCCAGGTCCGGACGCGGCGGTGTCCCTCAAGGCGGAGCCCGGGCGTCAGGGTCGGCGTGAAACGGGCCGTCGGCAGGATGTGCTGCGCCGATGGGATTGCCGTGTCCGTGGTCTCCACCGTGCCAGGCGGCAATGCAGGCTCAAAGGCCGACACCGCCCCAGCAACCGCCAGCGCCAGCGCGGTCACGCAAGTCGCGGTGACCGTCACGGGTGAACACGGTAGTGATAGCCGCCGGCCTCAACCAACCCAAGCCTGCTATAGAGTGCAACCGCCGGCGTATTTGCACGCTCCACCAACACGGCGAGATGGCTCGCCCCCGCGCGCCGGGCAAAGACGGCCGCACCCAGCGTCAGATCTGTCCCGAGGCCCTCGCGGCGCGCCCACTGTGCCACTTCGAGGGCGTGGAGGAATGCGATCGGCCCGGCCACAGCCACAAAACCGGTCCCTGCGGGCCGGTCGCCGCTCCGCCCGAGGAGGTGGCACTTCGCGCCCCGCACGCGCTCCATCACCGCACGCCGCGCCGGTCCGATGCCCGCTTGCTCCCAAAGCTCGACATGTGTCGCGAGCGGCGCGTCGCAGTAGAGAACGCGATCTCGGTGCGGTGGCTGCAGACCATCCGTCGCTCCGACAAGACAGGCGACGGGATCGACCAACAGATACCCCCGCGCCTCGAGTGCCGCATCGAGATCGTGCTCCTCCGCCTCAATGCGGAAGAGCGATGTTTGTTTGAGCCCTGCCATGGCGGCCTCTACCGCCCCAATTTCGCCGGGAGGGCCCTCTGCGCTCGCCGAGGACACCCGTTTGCCACCGCCGGCGCCCACGCGAAGCCGCCAGCCCGGAATGGTGACCACGTCGGCAGGCGGCCACGTGGCGTCGACGGCAGCTCGGAGGGCGTCTGAGTGCGGCAAATCCATAGGAGTGTGCCTAGCTCGTCGTCAGGACGAGGTCGAGCCGAAGGGCGCGTTGCCGGGGGGCCAGACACCTCACCCTTGCGTGTTGGCGCAACATCGAGGGCGGAAAGGCTTTGACGCCATCGGGGAGATCGGGCATGTTAGCGCTAACACGCGTGCTGCGCGTGTCCGCGTCAACCTGATAGGGCCTTGGTTGGCGTGGTCCGCCAGGGGGTGTGTTCGGTCTCCCCGACCGCCCCCTGCGCCGGCCCATCCCGCCCTGACATGCATTGACCGCCTTGGGCGACTGGGGTCATACCAGCCACAACGCCCGCACAAGAAGAGGAGGGACAGATGGCCATCAAGGTTGCCATCAACGGCTTCGGCCGGATCGGTCGCAACGTGCTTCGCGCGATCGTCGAGAACCGCCACGACGATGTCGACGTGGTTGCGATCAACGATCTGGGCCCGGTGGAGACCAATGCCCATCTGATCCGCTATGACAGTGTCCACGGGCGCTTTCCAGGCACGGTGACTGTGGAGGGAGACACGCTCGATGTCGGGCGCGGCCCGATCCGCGTCACCGCCGAGCGGGATCCGGCGAAGCTCCCCTGGGCCGATGTCGACATCGCACTTGAGTGCACCGGGATCTTCACAGGCCGCGAGAAGGCCGCGGCGCATCTCGAGAACGGCTCGAAACGCGTCCTGATCTCCGCTCCCGGCAAGGGTGCAGACAAAACGGTTGTCTTCGGCGTCAATCACGAGAGCTTGACTGCCGATGACATGGTCGTCTCAAACGCCTCCTGCACCACGAACTGCCTAGCCCCGGTGGCGAAGGTCCTGAACGACACCTTCGGCATTCAGTCGGGATACATGACGACCGTGCATTCCTACACGGGCGACCAGCCAACACTCGACACGCTCCACAAGGATCTCTACCGCGCACGCGCCGCTGCCGTCTCGATGATCCCGACATCGACGGGTGCCGCCAAGGCGGTCGGCCTCGTTCTGCCCGAGCTCGCCGGCAAGCTCGACGGATCCGCGGTTCGCGTGCCAACGCCGAATGTCTCGCTCATCGATCTCAAATTCGTGCCGGCGAAAACGGCCACAGCCGAGGCGATCAACGACGCGATGCAGGCCGCCTCCGAGCAGGCGTTGAAAGGGGTGCTGGCCTATTTCGACGAGCCGCTCGTGTCGACGGATTTCAACCACGATGCGCACTCATCGAGCTTTGCAGCGATGGAGACCAAAGTGGTCGATGGCGGTCTTGCCCGGGTTCTCAGCTGGTATGACAACGAGTGGGGCTTCTCGAACCGCATGGTCGACACCGCCCGCGCGATGGCTAAGCTCTTGTAATCCTTTTGCCGCGGCGATCCCTAATGCCGTGGCAACCTTGAGTTTTATCAATTTCGCCGGATTACCGGCAAAAGCAGTTAAACACTCCGAAACGTCTCCCGACGAAACCTAGCCCGCGACCCGCACGCCATGTCCGGCATGCACTCTTAACGTGGGAGAACTCGGGATGACGCGCGAGCTGAGCTCCGTCTGCTGCGACGGCCATCTTTCTGTGACCGGAGGGCGGCGCTTTGGCTGAGGCTGAGATCACGGTGATCAAGCTTCCGGCGAAAGCCGGCCTGGCCGAGGCGGAAGCCCTGCTCGCCACGCTGCGCGAGTATGACCTCGAGGAACCCTTGCGGATGGACGCGAGTGGCGTTGACCAATTGTCGACGCCGTTCGTTTTAACGCTGATCAGCGCGATCAACACACGAACCAGGGCGGAGCCTCCCGCCACCGTCGTGAACCCGTCAGCCGCTTTTGTCGACGCATTCACAGACTTGGGCTTGTTCCAGGATCTTATGAAAATGGAGTTTGCATCATGAGCCGAGTGCTTGCCGTAGATGACACCCGGGCCTTGCGCGTGATGCTCGCCGATTGTCTGAAAAAGGGTGGCCACGACGTCGTGGTCGCAGCAGACGGGGTGGAAGCCCTCGAGAAGCTGCGCGAACACCGCCCAGACATCGTCATCACTGATCTGAACATGCCGCGGATGAACGGTCTCGATTTCATCGAAGCCGCTCGAAAGGAGGAGGCCGGGAAAACCTTGCCGATGCTCCTCCTGACGACAGAAACAGCGCAGGCGCTGAAGGATCGAGCCAAGGCGGTCAAAGCAACGGGTTGGCTGACCAAGCCGTTTGATCCGAACCAGATCCTGTCGCTCGTCGAGCAGCTGGCCTGAGGCGAGGGGATCCGCAATGGACGACGACGACGATTTCGACTTTCAGGCGCTCTTTTTTGAGGAGTGCAATGAGCTCCTCGGGACATTGCAGGAGCACTTGAACCAGCTCGCCGACGGAACCGGTGACGAAGAGACCGTGCACGCAGCCTTCCGCGCGGTCCACTCCGTCAAAGGCGGCGCGGCCGCCTTCGGTTTCGATCAGCTGATCAGCTTCGCCCACATTTTCGAGACGGTGATGGATCTGATCCGCTCCGATCAGCTCGATCCAACGGACGAGATCAATCAGATCCTCCTGCGCTCCGGCGACATGATGGAGGTTCTGATAGAGGCTGCGCAGACCGGCACGTCGATCGATGAGGAGCGGATTTCGGTTCTTAGAGAGGAGCTAGAGGACCTCGCTAAGAACGGTGGCGCATCCGAGGGGGATGACGCGCCCTCGGACGAGGCCGCTGACCCCGAGGCGCCTCAAGCTGACAATGGCGGCCTCGAGCTTTTTAGCGACGCATCCGACGATACGGCGGGCACGCCGGATGCAAAACATGGGGCCCACGAGGCCACCGAGGAGGACGCCAACACGCCCGTCCCCACGCAAGAGATCGCCGTCCGGTTCTTGCCGGAGCAAGAGTTCTTCAGCTCAGGCCACGATCCCTTGCGCCTGATCCGCTCGGCGCGTTCGCTTGGCCTGACCTCCGTCGAGGTTCAAGGCCAAGTGCCGACGCTCGACTCGTTCGATCCAAACAACTGCCCACTCGGCTGGGAGCTCGTCTTCGACACCGACAAGGGCGAGGAGGAACTCGACGCCTTCTTTGAGATCTACAGCCACATCGCGACGATTGAGTTCATCGGTGGTGAACAAGATGTGGACGAAGCCGAACTCTCCTCGGTTCAAGATGCAAACGGGAGCGCTGGAGCAGGCGACGACGCAGCTCAAGCAGCCCCCTCTTCTGCGCCTGAAGACGCAAAAAAGCCGGCGGCGGCACCGTCGGGAGGCGCACCAAGTGCAGACGGAGCGGCGCGAACGGCCACTGCGCCGCCTGCGGCGGGCGACCAACCCGCAAAGAGGAGCGCCGGCAGCACAAAGTCTCTCCGGGTCGAGCTCTCCCGCATCGATCGGTTGGTGAACCTGGTTGGCGAGATGCTGATCACCCAGGCGGGAATCGCGCAAAAGCTCATGGAGATCCAAAGCCAGGCCGGGGAGGACGGCATGGAAATGGGTCACAACGTCGACGCCATGTCGCGTCAACTCCGCGAGCTACAGGAAAGCGTGATGGCGATCCGGGCACAGCCCGTGAAGTCGGTTTTCAGTCGCATGCCACGCGTGGTCCGCGACCTTGCCGACAAGCTCGGCAAGGAAGCGCGTCTCACACTTGAGGGCGAGCACACTGAAGTCGACGCAACGGTGATCGAGGAACTCGCCGAACCGCTCACGCATATGCTCCGCAACTCTATGGACCACGGGTTGGAGCCCAACTCCGAGGCACGCGAGCAGGTTGGCAAGCCCCGGGTCGGAAATATCAAACTTGCCGCCGAACACCGTGGCGAGCGCGTGATCATCACAATTGAGGATGATGGTCGCGGGGTGAACCGCGAGCGCGTGCACAAAAAAGCGATCGAGCAAGGCCTTGTATCCGCAGAAGACAGCCTCGCCCCGGAGGAGGTCGACATGCTGATCTTCCATCCTGGATTCTCGACCGCCGAGCAGGTATCGTCGGTCTCCGGTCGCGGCGTGGGAATGGACGTCGTCAAGAAGAAAATCGTCTCGCTCGGCGGTCGGGTTGCGCTCGAATCGAACCCCGGCAAGGGCACAAGGTTCGAGATCACGCTCCCGCTCACTCTGGCTGTGATGGACGGGATGACGATTGTCGTCGGCGATCAAAAGTTCATCCTGCCCCTCTCCTCGGTGGTCGAAGCGCTCCACATCGACGAAAATGCGCGCAAACATCTGCCCTCGGGCGATGTGCTGCTCGAGCGTCGCGGTGAGTTCCTGCGCCTCATCGACCTCCGGAGAGTGCTCAGCACGCCAGTGACGGAGCATGAGGTCGACATGGCGATCGTCGTCGACACCGAGACCGACGGGCTCGTCGCGCTGATCGTCGATGAGTTGATCGGCCAGCGGCAAATCGTTCTCAAGTCGCTTGAAGCCAACTTCCGCCGCGTCGAAGGCATATCCGGCGCGACGATCCTCGGCGACGGCCAAGTCGCCCTCATCCTTGACGTGCCCTCGCTCCTCGGCATGAGCGGCGGCGGCTCCTATTCGGAGATGATGCATTGAGCGAGTTCGCTGAAATCCTGGACACGCCGGACAAAAACGGCGCAGCCGCCACAGGTCCGATCCGTCAGTACGTCACCTTCCTGGTCGACGAACGCTCCTACGGGGTCGACATCAATCTTGTGCGCGAAATCAAGCAGTGGACACCGACGACCACGCTCCCGAACCAGCCGCATTACACCCGAGGTGTCCTCAACCTGCGCGGGACGATCGTGCCGGTTCATGACCTGCGGGCGCGGTTCGGCGGCATGCTGACGGAGGCGACAGAGGTCCATGTCGTCGTGATCGTTTGGATTGGGTCGAAGACTGTCGGGATCCTCGTCGATGCCGTCTCCGACATCATCAGCGTGCCGGCAGATGAAATCCGACCAGTCCCGTCCGGCCAATCGCTTGGCGACATGTCCGCTCTCAACGGTCTCGTCAACACCGAGAACGGGATGGTCGCCCTCCTCGATCTCAACACGCTGTTCCCGGTGGAGGAAGACAGCTTCTGATGATGCGGACGGATCGGATAGGCAAATGACTGCTGCAGCAGGTCCAGGACGTGCCCAGGTCGAGGAGGAGACACACCTCTCTGATCGCGACTTCGAAAGGGTGCGCGCGCGCATCTACGAGATCGCGGGCATCGTCATCGAACCGCAAAAGCGGCAGATGGTGCATGCCCGCCTGTCACGCCGCCTGCGTGCTCACAACCTCGCCTCCTTCTCGGAGTACTTGGACCGGCTGGATGCAGCGAAAGACCCGTCCGACATCCAGGACTTCGTCAACGCGATCACGACAAACCTCACGTCGTTTTTCCGCGAGACACACCACTTCGAGCATCTTGGGGCGCGTGTTCTTGCGGATACTTCAAAGACCGCTCGCATGCGGATTTGGTCGGCCGGATGCTCGACCGGTGAAGAACCCTATTCCATCGCCCTCGTAGCCTTGTCCGCGCCGGGCAGCCTGCCAGACGACTTCAGAATCCTGGCCACCGACCTCGACACCAACGTGCTCGAAAAGGCCAAGGCCGGCACTTACGCCGCTGACAAGGCTGAGGGGGCGCTGGCGCCCTACGGACGTCTTGTCACCAAGGACGCCGATGCGGGCCTCATCCACATCGGAGAGGCAGCCCGGCATCTGGTCAGCTTCAAACAACTGAATCTGCTCAATACTTGGCCCATGCGAGGTCACTTCGACGCCATTTTTTGCAGAAACGTTCTTATCTATTTCAATGCAGAGACCAAGGCCCGCCTCGTCTCACGCTTCGCAGAGCAACTGAAGCCCGGTGGTTACCTGTATCTCGGCCATTCTGAATCCATCCTGGGCGAGCACCCGCTGCTCGAAGTGGACGGACTAACAACGTATAGGAGACGCCCGTGAGCGCCGAAGCGGCCCTAGCCCCGGTCTATTACGAAGCGAAGGTTGGATCGCACGTGTTTCCAGTTCTGCCGGGCCATCACAAAGTGATGACTGAGCCGGATATCGCGATCACAACGCTCCTCGGCTCTTGCGTTGCAGCCTGCATACGCGACCGACGTTCAGGGATGGGCGGTCTCAACCATTTCCTGTTGCCTAAGGATCGCAGCGAGGGCGGGGGCTTCTCCGCGCGCTACGGGGTCAATGCCATGGAAGTATTGATAAACGACATTCTGAAACTCGGGGCTCGGAAGGAAGACTTGGAGGCAAAGGTCTTTGGCGCTGCCAACGTAATTGCACGGGCGGAGCTCAACAATGTCGGTGCACAGAACGCCGAATTTGTGATCAGCTACCTCCGAAACGAGGGCATTCGACTGCTTGCCGCCGATCTAGGCGGCGATCGTGCCCGCCGCGTGTACTTCTTCCCGTCCACCGGCAGCGTGAAAGTTCTGAACATGTCCAACACAGACACGGCGCGCGCAACCGAGCAGGAGGTCTCGCTCGCCGAGAAACTCCGCGGCGAAAAGCGCGCGCAGCCCAGCATCGTGGAGTTGTTTTGATGAGCGCAGCCACCCAGCGCACACGGGCCGTCGTCGTCGACGACAGTCCGTTGATGCTCAAGATGATCACTGGCGCCCTCCAAGAGGAAGGCGATATCGAAGTTGTGGCGCAAGCCAAAGATCCGCATGAAGCACGATCTCTGATCAAGGCCCACGATCCTGACGTCGTCACCCTCGACGTCGAAATGCCGGGTATGAACGGGATCGAGTTCCTCGAGAAAATCATGGCCCTGCGCCCGATGCCTGTGGTGATGGTGTCAACGCTGACCAGCGCCGGCACAGACGTCACTCTGAACGCCCTTCAGATCGGCGCAGTGGATGCGGTTGCAAAACCGTCCGGTCGCGACGGTCTGACGCGCTTCGGTGTAGAGCTCCGCCAGAAAGTTCGCGCAGCGCGAAACGCGCGCGTCCTTCGCCGACCCCAGCCGACGGCATCTGCGCCGCGCCCGGCAGCGCCCCCCCCGGCTGTGCCTGTTGGCAATCACGGGGCCGAAGTGATCGCGATAGGGTCCTCCACCGGTGGCGTGACCGCCCTCAACGAGGTTATGGCGGGAATACCGCCCAACGCCCCACCCATCCTCATCACCCAGCACATGCCGGCGCGTTTCACCAGCCGGTTTGCGGCGCGGATGAACGGGCAGTTTTCGTTGGATGTGCGTGAGGCCACGGACGGAGAGGCCCTCCGACCCGGCACCGTGCGCATTGCCCCGGGCGATCGACACCTGAGCCTCGTGCGCGACGGCGGGCAGCTCAAGCTTCGGCTCGACGGCACGTCGGGACCCATCTCCGGCCACATTCCCTCCGTGGACGTGCTTTTCAACAGCGTCTGTTCGGTCGTCGGGCGAAATGCGATCGGCGTCATCCTAACGGGCATGGGCCGGGACGGCGCCGCGGGCCTTCGGGGCATCAAGAACGCCGGCGGCCTCACCCTCGGCCAGTCCGAGGCGAGTTGCGTTGTCTACGGCATGCCCAAGGCCGCCATGGCGCTCGGCGCCGTTACGGAAGAGCTCGACGTGTCGCAAATTGCGGCTCGCATTTGTCAGTTTCTTAACAGCCCCGCCGCTAAAAAGCGGGCGTGATCTCCAAGGAGTGAATCCGATGCCCGAGGCGAAATCCCTTAAGATTCTCGTCGTTGATGACCAGCAGAGCATGCGGGGACTGGCGCGCCAGTGCCTCAAAAAGCTCGGTGTTCTCGACGTCTCGCTGGCTGCCAGCGGCGACCAGGCGCTTGAAGTGATGGGTCAAAAGAAGTTCGATGCCGTGATCTCCGATCTCAACATGCCAGGGCTTTCCGGCGTGGAGCTGGCACAGAAAATCAAAGAGCATCCGGCCCTTAAGTCGACGCCGGTGTTCCTGGCGACATCCGATGCCTACCGCGACAAGGCCGATGACGCGACCGTCGATCACTTCGTAGCGAAGCCGTTCAGCGTCGCCGACATGCGCGAAGCGATCGAGACCCATCTTGGCGCCTTGACCTAGGCGCGGACGCGTCCGTCTTCGAACCCGAGAGATGCGACCCCGGCTTGCGGGGTCGTTTCGAATCTGATCCGGTCCACCTCAACCGCGGCCTGCGACTGGAGGACCTCTCATGCTGGATCAGACCAACCTTGCGCATCTTCTCGACGACCCCGGCCTCTTGCGCACGGAGGCCTTCGTCGGCGGACAATGGATGCGCGCGGACAGCGGCGCTGTCTTCGATGTGACCAATCCAGCCCGCGGGGATGTCGTTGCGACGGTGCCCGATATGGGACGTGGAGAGGCGGCCCGTGCCATCGACACTGCTTTTGAGGCGCAGAGTGAGTGGGCGCAGCGCACCGCCAAGGACCGGGGCGCACTGTTGCGCAAATGGCATGACCTGATGCTCGCCCACGCGGACGACCTTGCCCGCATCCTTACGGCGGAGATGGGGAAACCCCTGGCGGAGGCACGAGGCGAAGTCCTTTACGGCGCAAGCTTTGTCGAGTGGTTCGCCGAAGAGGGCAAGCGCATCTACGGTGAGACCATCCCCGGCCACCAACCGGACAAGCGCCTGCTGGCGATCCGCCAACCGGTCGGCGTCGCCGCCTCGATCACGCCCTGGAACTTTCCGAATGCCATGATCGCCCGGAAGGTCGCTCCAGCCTTGGCCGCCGGCTGCGCCTTCGTGGCCAAGCCAGCCGAGGACACACCCCTGTCCGCCCTTGCCATGGCGGTCCTAGCCGAGCGTGCGGGTCTTCCAGCAGGCCTCTTCAGTGTCATTACGGCGAAAGAGGGCGCGGAGATCGGGCATGAGTTTTGCGAAAACCCCAAGGTGCGCAAGTTGACCTTCACAGGCTCGACCGAGGTGGGACGTATCCTTCTTGCCCAAGCGGCCGACCAAGTGATGAAGGTCTCAATGGAGCTCGGTGGCAACGCGCCCTTCATCGTTTTCGACGATGCGGACATCGATGCAGCGGTCGAAGGCGCGATGATCTCCAAGTACCGCAACAATGGCCAGACCTGCGTCTGCGCCAACCGGATCTATGTGCAGTCGGGCGTCTATGAGGCCTTCGCGGAGCGCCTTGCGGCAGCTGCGTCGAAACTCAACCTCGGTGACGGGTTCGAGACCGGTGTGAACACAGGGCCTCTGATCAACACCCAAGCGGTCGAAAAGGTGGAGGCGCATATCGCGGACGCGCTCGCCAAGGGGGCGCAGCTCCTGACCGGGGGCAAACCATCCGATCTCGGCGGCACCTTCTTCGAGCCGACGGTCCTGACCGGCGTGACGCAAGACATGTTGGTCACGCGAGATGAGACATTCGGGCCGGTTGCCCCCCTTTTCCGCTTTGAGGATGAAGCCGATGTGGTGGCTCAAGCAAATGACAGCATTCACGGACTGGCGAGCTACTTTTACGCGCGTGATCTTTCGCGCGTCTGGCGCGTCGCCGAAGCGCTGGAGTACGGCATGGTCGGCGTCAACACTGGCATCATCTCGACGGAGGTCGCACCCTTCGGTGGCGTAAAGCAGTCGGGGCTGGGGCGGGAGGGCTCCCACCACGGCATCGATGAGTTTACAGAGATCAAGTACATCTGCTTTTCAGTCTGAGACACAATAAAAAAAGGGCCGCGAAGCTCGCGGCCCAAGTCTAGGGAGGAAATGCCCGTAAGGGCTAGCCTCGAAAGGCCATGTTCTCAGTAGCAAGACCACAGAGTAGGCACCACTCGCCAATTGCGCATAGCAGGTGTGCGCCTGCGGAACAGCACTCAGGCGCTGCTCCGCAGGCGGTCAAGGCTACCGCCTCGCCCAAACTCTGCGATCAAAAAATCCAGAAACACGCGAATTTTGGGGGCGAGGTTGCGGCGCTCGGAGAAAACCGCCATCAAGTCGGAGCCGTCGAGTGCATAGTTTGGAAGCAGCCGCACAAGACGCCCCGCGCGAAGATCTTCTTCGATCAAGTAGGTCGACAACCGCGCAATACCGAGCCCCGCCCGGGCCGCATGATAGACCGCATCGGCGCTGTCGGTCTCGAAGTTGCCGCCGATCGGCACCCGCGTCCGCCCCCCTGGTCCGTCGAGCCGCCACGCATTCCGATCTCGTCCGACTGCATTCAGAATGCAGTTGTGCCGGCTGAGGTCTTCGGGGCGCTGCGGCGCACCCTCGGCCGCGATGTACTCTGGCGCTGCACAAAGAACGCGTTTGCTGCCGCCGATCTTGCGCGCGATGATGGAAGGGTCCTCGATCTGCTCGGCGAACCGAATGCCGATGTCGATGCGCTCATGCGCCAAATCGATCGGATGGTCGGAGAGCTCGAGCGAGAGCTTCACCTCCGGCGTCTGAGCGAGGAACCTGGGCAGCGTCGGGATCAGGTTGGTCTTGCCGAATGCGACCGTGCATGAGACGCGAAGAAGCCCGCTCGGCCGCCCGCTCATCGACGCGAGCATCGCCTCAGTGTCGGACACTGTGCGCACAAGCTCAAGACAACGTTCATGAAAAACGCGCCCCTCTTCGGTCAACGTAATGCCGTTCTGAGTGCGATTGAGAAGGCGGAGGCTCAAACGATCTTCGAGAAGCGCGATCTGCTTCGAGACCGAGGAGGGGGCGTGCCCGATCTCGCGCGCAGCGGCCGAAAAGCTGCCACCTTCAACCACTTTGTTGAAAAGAACCATTTGCGACGGCAAGTCCATGGTGGCCTCCGAGACCGGTAGGGCCGAGCCGCTGTTGCGACGCAACCAAACATGCTGCGTTGCAATATAACAAATTGTGTATGCGGTGTCATCCACTACCGATTCAGGAGGGGCTGGGACTCCATTCATCGGGTCCGATGCCCTTGTAGGCATCAGCCAGAAAATCGATGAAGGCGCGCAGTTTGGGCTGCACGAACCGTCCGGGCGGGTAGACGGCATAGATCCCGAGATTGTCGGCAACGGCATCCGGCAGCACTTCGACCAAAGTGCCCGCTCGGATCGCATCCCCCAAGACAAAGCTCGGCAATTGTGCAATGCCGAGACCCGATTCCGCCGCTTTCTTCAACGATTCCCCATTGTTGGCCGTCAGGCGGCCCCCAACGCGGACGTGCCGCTCGTCGCCGGTCCGAGTTTTGAGGCGCCAAAAATTCCCCGTCGACAAGTTGGAGTAGTGGAGCAGCCGATGGTGAGCGAGATCCTCCAGTCGCTCTGGTTGCCCTTGGCGCGCGAGGTAGGATGGTGCGGCAACAATGAGCACGCGGCTCTCGGCAAGTTTACGCGCGCGAAGACTGGAATCCTCGAGACGCCCAATCCGGATCGCGAGATCAAAGCCCTCCGCCACCAGTTCCACATACCGGTCCTCGAAAACAAGATTGAGCGAGATGTCGGGATAGCGACAGAGAAATTGTCCGACGAGCCCCGACACCTGACCGATCCCGAAACTGACCGGCGCCGACACGCGGAGCGCGCCACGCGGCGCCTCTTGCATCGCCGTCACCATCTCATCGGCTTCGCACGCACCGGAGAGGACGGCAGCGGCCCGGTCGTAGTAGGCGAGCCCGATCTCGGTCGGGCTCACACGCCGTGTCGTGCGATTGAGGAGCCGCGCCCCAAGCCTCGCCTCCAAAGACGACACATGTTTCGAAACGGCCGATTTTGAAACGCCGAGCTTTTTGGCTGCGTCTGTGAACCCACCTTGATCAACAACGGAGACGAATGCCTCCATTTCCCCCAACCGGTCCATGCCTGTGTGTATCCCTGCCCCACTCAATCGCCTGTATAGCAACCAGACGATGTGTCGCAACGCAGTTGTGGGCCGCCTCAGCGGTTGCAGGTGGAGAGTTGGCTGGCGTAGCGATCCGCACGCTCGTCTACGCGCTCGGCGGTGCTGAGGAGCCAGCTCTTCGACGTGTAGCTGCCCCGCGAGTAGCCCGTGTGCCCTTCGTGATAGGCAAGGTACTGGCGGTAGGCATCGTCCGGTGCGATGCCGTTTACCTCTGCGCTCCGGGCCATGTACCAGCCCATGAAGTCGGACGCATCGGGGAAGCGATTGCGCTTGGCGCGGCGCTGACCGGTCTCGCTTTTGTACCAGTCCCAGGTGCCGTCTATGGCCTGCGCATAGCCGTAGGCCGACGACACGCGGCCCGCCGGGATGAAGCCGAGAAACCACTTCCGCGGTGTGCGCGCGTTCGGGCGGAACGTGCTCTCCTGGTAGAAGGTCGCGAGTTGGACATGGACGGGCACGCCCCAGCGCCGCTCCGTCCGCTCCATCGCGCGAAACCAGGAGGGTCTGTCCTGCTTGATTGCGCAGGCATTCTCGAGGTTGGCCGGAGGTCCTTGGCTCGCGCCCGCACAGGCCGCAAGAAACAAGACGACTAGAAGGGCAAAGCGTGACATTGCCTGTGGTCCGTCGATGACTGCTCGGTGCACGTTGTTCGTGCTTGGTGTTAGTATGCCTGAAAGCGGCGCGGCTGTGAAGCCGCGAGGTCAGACAACGAACCCGGCAAGGATCAGCGGGATCGAGACGACGGCCAGAAGGGTCGAGACGACGACGAGGCCCGCGACCTCTGCGGCATCGGCTCCGTACTTTTCGGCGAGCATGTAGTTTGTGACGGCCACCGGAGTGGTCAATTGCAGGACCAAGACGCCAGCCGCGGTCCCGCTGAGGCCGATCAGCCAGGCCGCCGCAAAGGCCGCGCCCGCGGTGAGGGCCAGTTTGCCGACAGAAAGCGAGAGCGCACGGCCAAGCGCGCTCGGCCGCAGGCGCGAGATCGCAACGCCGAGCGTGATCAGCATCAGCGGAATGCCGAGCTGCCCGACGAGCCCGAGCGTGTTCATAGCCCAGACCGGCGGGGTCATCCCGAAGATCAGACAGACAAGACCTGCAAGTGTCGCCGCCACAAGGGGCTCTGAGAGCGCGCGCCAGACGGACCCGCCCCCCGACACCACCCAGACGCCGAGCGTGAAGGACATCACGGCCATCAACGCAAAGACCACCACCGCGAGGCTCAACCCCTCGGCACCGAAGGCAAAAAGCGCGACCGGCAGCCCGAGATTGCCGGTGTTCCCGAACGTAAGCGGTGCCCAAAAGGTGCGCTGAGAGAGCCCGGAGAGGCGCAACCCCGCCCAAAAGGCAGCGCCGACGAGGGCGTATGCCAAAACGGACGCCGCAGCCGTGTCGCGCAGCACATCCGGCGCGATCTCCGTCTCGACAAGGGCAGTGAAAATCAGGCAGGGAACCGCCACTGTCATCGCCAAGCGGGTCACAAAGGGCACCGGGTATTCGGCGCCCAAACGGACCCAAATATAGCCCATCGCGGCAAGCAGAAACACCGGTGCCACGATTTCGAGCACGGTGAGGGCGAGCGTCATTGGAGCAGTCTCCGGGGACGGTTGACCTTGCGCCTTGGACGCGTGATAGAAAGCCCCTGTCCTAGCGGGCAATGCCCCTTGTCAACGGGATTCGCGTCAATGGATGCAACTGAGGCCAAATTCACACTCGGCGATGTCGTTCGGCATCGGATTCATCCGTTTCGCGGCGTGATTTTCGACGTCGACCCGGTCTTCAACAACACCGAGGAGTGGTACGAGTCGATCCCCGCCGAAAACCGACCGGCCAAGGACCAGCCCTTCTACCACCTGCTGGCCGAGAACGAGACGTCCTACTACGTGGCCTATGTGTCCGAGCAGAACCTCGTGCGAGACGAGAGTGGCGATCCGGTCGAGCATCCGGAGGTGGAGGCAATGTTCGGTCATCTCGACAACGGGCGCTACACGTTGGGCGGTCAGCTGCACTAGCCGTTTTCGCGCAGGATCCGCCCGGCAAGATAGAGCGAACCGCAAATTAGTATACGTGCGCCCTCGCGTGGGAGGGCATCGATCGCCTCGGCCGTGCTGTCCGCGACGCTCGCCGCGAGGCCCGCGCGCCGAGCGGCCGCGGCCGTGTCCTCCGCCGGCAGTGTCGCCGCCTCGCCCGGGATCGAGACCGCCGTCAGGCTCGCGGCGAGGCCCCTGAATGCGGTCAGGAACGCTTTCGGATCTTTGGTCTTCAGCATGCCGCAGATGAGATGGAGCGGGCGTGGCGGCAGGCGCCGCACGGCTTCCGCGAGCGCGCGGCCCGCCGCCTCATTGTGCCCGCCATCGAGCCAGAGCTCTGCGGGCTTCGCGCGTTCGATGAGCGGCCCGCCCTTGAGGCGCTGAAGCCGCGCGGGCCAATCGGCCTCGGTCAGGGCGTGCGCAAGGTCGCCTGTTCCGAGCGTTCGGAGCGCCGCCACGGCCGTGCCCGCATTGATGACCTGATGAGCGCCGATGAGGCGCGGGCGGGGAAGCTCCTCGAGCCCCGAAAGGTCCTGGAAGACGACGATGTCGCGCTCCTCCCAGACCTGCCAGTCACGGTCCTGAATGAGGAGCGGCGCACCGACCCGCTCCGCCTCCGCCTCGATTGCATCGAGCGCTTCGGGCACTTGGCGGGAGACGATGCAAGGCACATCCGGCTTCAGAATGCCCGCTTTCTCCGCCGCAATCTGGCCCACCCGCTCGCCCAGCCACTGTTGGTGATCGAGTGAAATTTGCGTGATAACGCAGAGCCTTGGCGTCACGACGTTGGTCGCGTCGAGCCGCCCTCCGAGCCCGATCTCGAGGAGCGCCCAATCGGCATCCGCCTCCGCGAAGGCAATAAAGGCCGCGGCCGTCGTGATCTCGAAGAAGGTGATCGGGCGGTCCTGGTTGGCGGCCTCTGCCCGCGCGAGGGCCTCAGCGAGGGTTGCCTCCCCGATCAGCGCCCCGCTCACGCGGATGCGCTCGTGAAACCACGCGAGGTGCGGCGACGTGTAGGCATGCACCCGCGCGCCCGCCCCCTCGAGCCCCGCGCGCATCATCGCCTGGACCGAGCCCTTGCCGTTTGTGCCGGCGACGAGAACCGAAGGTGGCAGCGTCCGCTCCGGATGACCGAGATCCGCGAGGATCCGATGCATCCGCTCAAGCGAGAGGTCGATCTTTTTCGGGTGGAGCGACGTCAGGCGCGCCAGGATCGCGTCGCTTTCAGCACCGGTCATCTAAGTGGCATCGGCCGGCGTGTCCGGGGCCGGCATCGGGATCACCAGCCGCTCCGTCGGCTCCGGGAGGTCGCCATGCACCATTGGCGGCGCTTTCATCAAGAGGCGCAGAAGCTGACCGAGCTCAAGGCGCATGTCCTTCCGCGCCACGACCCGGTCGATCATGCCGTGGTCCAACAGATACTCGGCGCGCTGGAACCCCTCTGGCAGTTGCTCTCGGATGGTCTGCTCAATCACGCGCGGCCCCGCGAAACAGATCAGCGAGCCGGGCTCTGCGATGTGGATGTCGCCGAGCATCGCGTAGCTCGCCGTGACCCCGCCGGTCGTCGCATGGGTCAGGACAACGACGTAGGGAAGTGCCGCCTCCCGCAGAAGCCGCACAGCGACCGTCGTGCGCGGCATCTGCATCAGCGACAGGATCCCCTCCTGCATCCGCGCGCCCCCCGAGGCCGTGACGATGACAAGGGGCGCGCGCCGCTCGATCGCGCGCTCGGCGGCAGCGAGGATCGCATTGCCGACATGCATCCCCATCGAGCCCGACATAAAGTGGAAATCCTGCACCGCGACGATGGTCTTCAGCCGGCCGATGTCGCCCTCGGCCACCAGCATGGCATCCTGCTCGCCCCGCTCGCGTCGGGCATCGCGGATCCGGTCGGCATAGCGTTTTTGGTCGCGGAAATGGAGCGGATCGGCAATCGGCTCCGGCACCTCGACATCGACGTAAACCCCGCCGTCAAAGAGGTTTTCGAGCCGGGCGCGCGGCGAGATGTACATGTGAAAGCCGCAATTCGGGCAAACGTTCTGGGCCGCCGTCAGCTCTCGATGGAAGAGCATCGTTCCGCACCCTTCACACTTGGTCCAGAGGTTCTCCGGGACCTCCCGCCTCGAGAACAGCGAGTTGATTTTCGGCCGCACATAGTTGGTGATCCAGTTCATGCCCGGCCCTCCACCGCTGGGTGACGCTTACTTAAAAACGTCGTCGTCCATTGGCAATCCCGGCTGGCGCGCAATCCAAATCCGCCACCCAATGTAACCGGCAACGATCATTGCAATATTGAGGAGGATGGCGAGGCGCATCGTCTCCGTGTCGCTCGGATCGATGGCGGCACGGGCGAGAGCCAACCCATCGAGTGGCCCGGGTGTCGCCACGAGGAGGACGCCGATTGCGTTGTTGCCGAGATGGACACCGATTGCCGCGAGGATCGAGCCCGTGCGCGCCGTCACATCCCCAACCACAAGTCCCATCAGCGCCGCCGAGAGCGCGATCAGACCGTCATTGCCGGGATAGGACCCCGCATTGTAATGCGCCGCGCCAAAGAGCGCTGCGGGAAGGACGAGCCACACCCAGAAGGTGCGAAAACGCGCGGCCAGAATGCCCTGGAGATAGCCTCGAAAGAAGGCCTCCTCCGCCGAGCACTGGATCACCAGCGCGAGCAGGGTGGGCACGACCCAGATGATCCAAGTCGAAGGGGCGAGTTGCGCCTCGGGCGGCATGATCCCCCAGGTGAGCGCCAGCGCGACGGTGAAGATGACACCGACGACTGCCGCGCCCACCGGCACATGGCGCACGGGCCAGGGCGCGCGCAGCGAGAGGATCCAACCGATGTGGCCGCGGTGAAAGAGGAGCACGACAAGGACGAGCGCGAGGTGGACGACAACGAAGCTCAGAAGGAAGAGAACGATGGGAAGTGGCTCGCCAAGGGCAAACCCGTTCGGGCTCAGAACCCGAATGCCCAAGAGCTCGAGGCCGACGAGGAGAATGACCGAGCCTGTGACCCAGAGCGCAATGACAATCAACGTCCCAAGAAGGATCCGCCACGCCGCCGCGTTGGGGATCTGTGCTCGACACAGCGCCTCGTAACTCTCGAACCGGGTCATGGCGCCGAGTGTGCGGTGCGTGGTGTCTCCGTCAAGGCCGATGCTTGTGCTCCCATCGCCGCATGCCTAATCCTGAGCCATCTGCAGGAAGAGGACACCATGGACGCCCCCCGTTTCGACAAATCACGCATGCCGTCTCGCCACGTGACCGAAGGGCCAGAACGGGCACCGCATCGATCGTATCTTTACGCCATGGGCCTTTCGGACGCCGAAATCCACCAGCCTCTGGTCGGCGTGGCAACCTGTTGGAATGAGGCCGCACCGTGCAACATCGCGCTCTCGCGACAGGCGCAGGCCGTGAAGCTTGGCGTCAAGCAAGCGCTCGGCACGCCGCGGGAATTCACCACCATCACCGTGACCGACGGGATCGCGATGGGGCACGAGGGGATGCGCGCTTCGCTCGCCTCCCGGGAGGCGATTGCCGACACGGTTGAGCTGACCATGCGCGGCCATTGCTACGATGCGATCGTCGGGCTCGCCGGATGCGACAAGAGCCTGCCCGGCATGATGATGGCCATGGTGCGCCTCAACGTCCCGTCGGTCTTCATCTATGGCGGCTCGATCCTGCCGGGCCGCGCACCAAAAGTTGCAGAAGTGCCGAAGGAGTTTCACGACCGCGACCTCACGGTGCAGGACCTCTTCGAGGCGGTCGGGCGGCACCAGAGCGGGCAGCTCTCCACGGAAGCGCTCGACGTGCTGGAGCGGGTCGCCTGCCCCTCCGCCGGTGCCTGTGGCGGCCAGTTCACGGCCAACACGATGGCCTGCGTGTCGGAGGCCATCGGCCTCGCGCTCTTCAATTCCTCAGGCGCGCCAGCCCCTTACGAGAGCCGCGACGCCTATTCCGAGGCTTCGGGGCGCGCAGTGATGGGCTTGCTCGAGGGTCACGTGCGCGCCCGCGACGTCGTCACCCGAGAGAGCCTCGAGAATGCGGCGCGCGTTGTCGCCTGCACGGGTGGATCGACCAATGCCGGGCTTCATCTGCCGGCCATTGCGCACGAAGCCGGGATCGCCTTCTACCTCGACGATGTGTGCGAGATCTTCCGCGATACGCCCTATTTCGTCGACCTGAAGCCCGGTGGCCAGTTTGTGGCGAAGGATCTCTACGAGGCGGGCGGGGTGCCCGTCGTGATGAAAGAACTGCGCAAGGCCGGTCTCGTGCATGAGGGCTGCATGACGGCCTCAGGCCGCACAATAGGAGAGGAGCTCGACCGTGTGACGCGAGAGGCGGATGGGCGGGTGGTCTACCCGATCTCCAAGCCGATCTCGCAAACGGGCGGGGTGGTCGGGCTGAAAGGCAATCTCGCGCCAGAGGGCGCAATCGTGAAGATCGCCGGCATGACACCCGATCAGCTCCACTTCGAGGGGCCGGCGCGGGTCTTCGAATGCGAGGAAGACGCCTTCGCGGCCGTGCAGGCGCGCGCCTACAAAGAGGGTGAAGTGATCGTCATTCGGAACGAAGGTCCTGCGGGCGGACCTGGCATGCGCGAGATGCTGGCGACCACTGCGGCGCTATCTGGCCAGGGCATGGGCAAGAAGGTTGCGCTGATCACCGACGGTCGGTTTTCGGGTGCGACGCGCGGGTTTTGCGTGGGACATGTCGGTCCGGAGGCGGCCGACGGCGGACCCATTGCGTTGATCGAGAACGGCGACCGAATCACGCTCGACGCGGAGAAGGGAGAGATCTCGGTCGCGCTCACCGAGGCGGAGCTCACCACCAGGAGGGCGGCCTGGAGCGGACCGCGGGCGACCATTTATGCGACGGGCGCACTTTGGAAATACGCGCAGCTCGTCGGCGCCACGCATAAGGGTGCGGTCACGCATCCGGGCGGCGGCGAAGAGGCCCATGTCTACGCCGATCTTTGATCGGACCCGTTCCCGGTCGCTGACCGTTCTGGCGCTGGCGCTTCTTGCGGCCTGCGCCACGCGCATTCCGGCGGAGGACCGCGCAGCGCTCCGCGTCGCTGGCGCGTCGATCACTGTCGTCGCGCCCGACGGGTTTTGTGTCGATCCGCAGAGCGTCGACGTCACTCGGGCCGGGGGGCGCGTTCTTTTTGGCGACTGCGCTCTTTTGAGCGGTGAGGCAAGCGACGCGTCGCCGATCTCAGCGGTCATGACCGCCAGCGTCTCGGCGGCCCCGCTCCCCGGGGACCTGTCGGCGCTCGGCGATTTCCTCACCGGGCCCGGCCGCGTCACAGTTGGACGGGGCAGCCCGCCGGAGGCGATCGCGATCCTGGACCGCCGGACCGAGGACGACATCCTCTTTCTCAAGATCGAGGATGCCGGCAGTGCATCGGTGCCAGGAACGGAACCGACCTTTTGGCGCGCCTTCTTCGAGACTGGGGAGCGGTTGATTTTCGCCACCGTCACGACGTTCAGCACTGCGCCCCTCTCGGATGAGGTCCAGCAGGACCTCCTGCGGGCGCTCGCAAGGCGTACGCGCGATGCCAACCCGCCTGAGCCCGACGCGATCGCGCCACCGGCTGGGGACGCGTCGCCCGCCTGACGTCGCGTCGTGGGCTGACAGGCGGCTCAAGCTTTGGCTTACTTGCACGTAAAGCCACCGCAGGACAGTCCATGCCCCACGATCGCTACCCGCACCTCTTCCGCCCGCTCGATCTCGGTCATGTGACCCTCCCCAACCGGGTGATGATGGGCTCGATGCACACCGGGCTCGAGGAGCGGGGCGATTGGGATCGGATCGCGGCCTATTTCGAAGCGCGCGCCACGGGTGGTGTCGGCCTGATGGTGACAGGCGGGATGGCGCCCAATGTGGAAGGCGGCGTCCTGCCCGGGGCAGCGGGGCTTTTCACCGCAGAAGACATTGCGAACCACCGTCGCGTGACGGACCGGGTTCATGCGGCAGGCGGGCGGATCGCGATGCAG
>JBCCWM010000014.1:0-24710 GCA_039193505.1 Pseudomonadota bacterium
ACCCCGGGGCGCGTGGGGGAGTTGGTGCGGCTCCGCTGGCTAAGCCGCGAGACGGGGTTTCCGCTCGACCGAGCGCTCCCGGCGGCGCTTGTCGACCGCGCCGCGGACCTCGCGGCAGCCGGTGTGGTGCTGGTGATTTGCGTGGCGCTCTCGGGCGGCGCGGGCTTTGTTCCGGTCGCTCTCCTCTCGATCGTCGTGGCGGCCCTTGTCACGCGGGAGCGTCTGGCGCGCGAGATCGTCACCCGCGCCTGGCGCGTGACGGGCCGGTGGCCCCGGCTCTTTGCGCGTGCGCGGCGCGCGGCGAGGACGCTCAGACCCTTCTCCGCCCCCTCGGTGATCACGGCCGCCCTGGTCCTCGGCGCGCTCGGATGGGCGGCGGAGGGGTATGCGCTGGCGCTCCTCCTCGACTGGCTCGGGGCGGATGTGTCGGTGCCTGTTGCCGTCGCGATCTTTCTCTTTGCCATGGTCACTGGCGCGTCGACCGGCGCGCCGGGCGGCCTCGGCGGAGCGGAGGTTGCGCTGCTCGGGCTTTTGACATTGCAGGGGGTGCCGCCGGCGATTGCGCTGCCGGCGACGGTGATCATCCGTCTGACAACACTCTGGTTCGCGCTCGCGATCGGGGTTCTGATCTTTCCCTATGCCACTTGGGTGTCCGACCGGGCGCGGACGCAGCCATGATGCTCAAGACCATGCGCATCACCGGTTGGGGCCGCGTCCTCGCGGCGGAGGGACAGATCGCCCGGCCCGACCGCGCGGAGCCGGGCGGCTGGCCGCGCGGCCCGGCAATTGGGGGGCT
The DNA here is from genome assembly GCA_039193505.1 of Pseudomonadota bacterium. Taxonomy (GTDB): domain Bacteria; phylum Pseudomonadota; class Alphaproteobacteria; order Rhodobacterales; family Rhodobacteraceae; genus Algicella. Next base: position 797 of record JBCCWM010000014.1, read on the forward strand.
CCGCGCGTATGGCGATGCCGCGCTCAACGGCGCGGGTCCTTCGGTTCTCATGACCCGTCTCGACCGGTGCCTGGACTTCGATCCGGAGACCGGACGTCTGCGCGCCGAGGCGGGCGTGACGCTCTCGGAGCTCTTGCGCATCTTCGCTCCCCGCGGGTTTCTGCCTCCGGTGATGCCCGGCACGGCGCATGCAACGCTCGGCGGTGCCATCGCGGCGGATGTCCATGGCAAGAACCACCTCGGTGCCGGCAGCTTCGGTCTGCATGTCACCGCTCTGGAGCTGGCAGACCCCGACGGCCGTCCGACCCGCATCGACGCCAAAAGCGCGCCCGACCTCTTTCGCGCAACGCTCGGTGGGATGGGCCTCACCGGGCCGATCATCACTGCTGAGCTGACGCTCTCCCGCGTCTCCGGCGGCGAAATGGACGTGTCGGAGCGGCGCATCCCGGATCTGGATGCTTTTCTGGCGGCCTTCGGCGAGACGGATGCCCCCTACTCCGTCGGATGGATCGACGCGACCGCCAGCGGCGGACAGCTCGGGCGCGGGATTCTCGAGACCGCGCGCAGCGTTGAGGGCAGTCCGTTCGCAGCCCGCGGCGCCCCTCGCAAGGTGCCCTTCGATGCGCCGGGATTTCTTCTGAGCGCGCCCGTCGTGCGCGGCTTCAACGCGGTCTACCTCTCACGCGTGCCGAAGGCGGGCCGCACCCGGCGCCGCCCTCTCGAAGCCTTTTTCTTCCCCCTCGACAGCCTGGCGGAGTGGAACCGGCTCTATGGCGCAGGCGGCTTTCACCAGTTCCAGTGCGTGGTGCCGACGGCCGCGGCGTCGAAAACGCTCGGCACCGTGCTCTCGCGCGTCGCTGAGGCGGGCCTTCTCTCCCCCCTTGTCGTGTTGAAGCGCCTGGGATCCGGGCGCGCCGGCCCACTCAGCTTTCCGATGGAGGGCTATACCTTGGCCATCGACATCCCCAACCGACGTGGCGCCGCAGATCTCGTGCGCCGCCTCTGCCGAGACGCTGTTGAGGGCGGCGGGCGGATCTACTTCGCAAAGGACGCGCTTTGTCCTCCCGATCTGATCCCGGAGATGTATCCGGAGCTGCCCGCCTTCAGGGAGACCGTCCATCGGGTCGACCCGCAAGGCGTCTTCGAGACGGATCTTTCACGGCGCTTGGGACTTCGGGGATGAGCGCGCCGCTCTGGATCGTGATCGGTGCAGGCTCTGCCATGGCGCGCGCGTTTGCCCGGCGGAAAGCGGCGGAGAGCGCGCGGCTCCTCCTGGTTGGCCGCGATTCCGCAGATCTCGAACGGACCGCCCAGGATGTGATCCTCCGCGGCGCAGAGGGCGCCGAGGTGCTCACGCTCGATCTCCGGCACCTCGACCTTGCTCCACTCCTTTTGGCAGCGGAAGCCGCCATAGGAACGGTTTCAGTCGGCATTTTTGCAGGATCAATGCCGCCTCAAGAGGATATCGAGGCGGAACCGGATAAGCTGGCGGGCGTCGTCACGGACAACTTCACGGCCGCCGCAACGATCTTGCTCGCGCTCGCGCCGATCATGGCGGAGCGAGGCGGCAGCGTCGTTGGCGTCAGTTCCGTGGCGGGCGACCGGGGCCGGGTCGGCAACCACGTCTACGGATCCGCGAAGGCTGGGTTTCAGACCTTTCTCTCCGGTCACCGGAACCGGATGGCCCGTGTCGGCGTGCATGTGATGACCGTCAAGCCCGGCTTCGTGGACACGGCCATGACCTGGGGGCTCGACGGTCTCTTCCTCGTCGCGCGCCCCGAGGATGTCGCCCGCGACATCGACCGCGGCCTCGCGAAGGGGCGCAATGTGATCTACACCCCGTGGTTTTGGATCGGGATCATGACAATCATCCGTCTGGTGCCGGAGCGGGTGTTCAAGCGTCTCTCGATCTGATGGCGGTCAGTCCGCCGCGAGCCGGATCGTCTCGAAGAGACAAGCATCGCTCACCCGAACCGGAGGCCGGCGGCAAAGGCCCCGCGCCACCCCCCAGGCGGCGACGACCTTGGGCACATAGGCGCGCGTTTCGGGATAGTCTGGCACACCGCCGGCCCGCTCGACCGCACCCTCGCCCGCGTTGTAGGCGGCCAGCGTAAGCACCGCATCTCCGTCAAAGCGGTCCAAGAGGAATGAAAGGTACGCCACGCCACCCTTGAGGCTCTCCGCCGGCTCAAAGGGCTTAGTGACGCCAAAGCGCGCGGCGGTTGCGGGCATAAGCTGCATCAATCCGCGCGCACCTGCGGGGCTGACAGCGTCGACGCGCCCCCCGCTCTCGACCGCGATCACGGCAGCGACGAGCGCGGGCGACACCTCTGTTCCGGCAGTGGCGGTTAGGATCGCTGGCCCGTGTCGCTCAACAATCCGGCGGAGCATTGCGCCGCTCGGTCCGCCCTCGATTTTCGGGCCTGCGGCGAGGACGCGCGCCGCCTCCGCCAGCCGTCCAAGGCGTTTGTCGGAGAGGGCTGGCGACAGGCGCCGCCAAAACCAGTTCGCGGTCTCGGAGGCCGGGCCAACCGACGCCGTCTCTCGCTCAGGGGGCGGTTCATCGCCGATCTCGAGCACGCGGTCCAAGACCCGCTCCGGCGCCGCGACAGGCTCCACCTGGATGGTGATCAGCCGTTTCGTGCCCGGCGGTGGCGGCGAGATTCGCTTGAACGTGAACTCAGCGTCATCCGCAAAAGCCGGGAGGCCGATGGCAACGACCGCTCCAAAGAGCGCCCGACACAAAGTCTTCACCATAATGTTGGACCTGCCCGCCCCTGTTTTTTATGAGTTTATTTTCCGACAACGAGAACGATCTGGCAACACTTTCGGAAAAACAGATCGACATAGAGAGATTTCCGCAACAAGACACGGGATCAATTCACTTACCATTAACGCAAGCTGCCAATACTGCAGGCAGAAAAACAAGCCATTCCAACAGATTGGCGTATCAGCGGCGGTTTTCTGCAATCGGCTTCGGGCATGTCCTATTTCTGCCCGAATCTGCGGGCTACCTCGCGGCGTTCACTGAGTGACGTGTGCTCAGGCGGGTCGGACGGCATTGGTGGTGTGGCCGGTTCGTCGTGTGAAACCAACCTTGTGCTTCCTTGGAGGGAAACTATGAAACTGTTCAAACTGAAAAACGCAGTTGTCAAAGACGAAGACGGCGCCGTGACGGTCGACTGGGTCGTGCTCACCGCAGCCATCGTCGGCATCTCGGTCATCGTCCTCAGCATCATCCGCGCCGGTGTCAACAACGCTGCGTCGGCCATCTACGACGAGTTGACCCTCGCCATCAGCGGCAACTGATGTTGCCCGCGCGGTCGAGGCCGCGCGATCCGAGAGTCAAATGGGCGACGGTTGTCGCCCATTTTTGTAGGTCGGTCCGGGCGCCTCTCGGGCGGCTTGGGCGGACTTCTTTAACGAAGTTCCCGCAAGATCGCGCCCAACAATCCACCGTGGCGTTTGCAAGCGGGCGCCGGGTGCATTAACACACGGCATGAACCCGCTGCAGAATGAGTGCGGGCTGCAAAGGATGGAGAGACTATGCGCATCGTCTTCGGTCTGGTCTTCCTGTTCGGCATCGGCATCGCAGGATTCGCCACTTACATGGCAATGCAGCAGTTTCAGGCGGTCACGGCCGAGAACCGCGCGCTTCGCATCAAAGCGAGCAGGGTGGTGGACACAGCCGACGTCATCCTCGCCAAAACCAAGTTGCGCTACGGCCAGGATTTGAAGAAAGAACACGTGTACACGGTGAAGTTCCCGGCGGACGCGATCCCGCAGCAATCGTTCACGACCATGGAGGAGCTGTTTGGCGCCGAGGAAGAAGCGCCCCGTCAAGTTCTCCGCACGATCGAACCGGGAGAAATCGTGGCGACGACCAAGGTCACTCGGTTTGGACAGAAAGCGGGCGTGTCATCGATGCTCCAGAAAGGCATGCGGGCGTTCACGATCCGAGTGGACGTTCTGACGGGCGTGTCCGGCTTCCTGCAGCCTGGCGATCGGGTCGACATTTACTGGACTGGCGATCAGCGTGGCGAGAAGCTGACGAAACTCCTTCTACAAAATGTCGACATCATCGCAATCGACCAGAGTGCGGACGAAGATCTCAGCCGGCCCGTTGTGGCACGCACCGTCACGGTGGAAGTGGCCCCTCTGATCGTGGCGACGCTGACCCAGGCCCAGGCCACCGGACGCCTGTCCCTCGCCCTCCGCGGGTCGGAGGAAGAGGAAATCATGAGCGAGGTGCTCGAGGTCGATCAAAACCGTCTGCTCGGTCTTCAAGAGATCGTGCCCGAAGCCGAAATCGAGAAGTGCTACCAGAGCATTCGGCGGGGCGGACAGCTCACACGTCTCGAGGTCGCCTGCAACTGATAGGTGTAAGCGGCAAGCCGCGACGTATCTCTGATTTCGCTGACCTTTTCAGAGCGGTGTGGCTTATCCACATCAATGCCCGCGGTTAAACCATTGAATCTTGCGATCTTTCGCAAACCAGATCATTCTCTCATCCACCACGGCCGTGCAATGTACGCGGCCGGGTCACGCGCAGTGGTTTTGAGAGGCAGAAAACATGACATGGACAAGACTGGTCGGGGCGAGCCTTTTGGGCGTTGCGCTGGCATTCCCACCAACGGGAGAGGTCGCAGCGCAGAGCGTACTTCGGGAGGTCACTGGCTCTGTCTCGAGCACAGTGAACGTCGAAGTGAACGGGGCAGTGGTCCTCGAAGCGGACCGCCCTTTCGCTGAGCTTTCGGTCGCCAATCCTTCGATCGCAGACATCGCGACCCTTGGAGAGCGGACCATCTACGTTCTCGGCAAAACGCCGGGCCGCACGACACTCACAATTCTCGGCGAAGACGGCGAGCTGATCACCAATGTCGACGTTCGCGTCGGCCCGGATCTGGCCGAGTTCAAGGAGCGTCTCCGCGAGATCCTGCCCAACGAACCGATAGAAGTGCGCACCGCCTCGAACGGCATCGTTCTCTCGGGCCGCGTGTCCGGCGCGCGCAAGCTCTCTCGTGCAATCGAGCTCGCCGAGCGCTACGCGCCCGGCGCCGTTACCAACCTGATGAGCGTCGGAGGCACGCAGCAAGTGATGCTGAAAGTGCGCTTCGCGGAGATGAGCCGCCAGGTCTCAAAGAGCCTCGACACAAATCTCGGTTTCTCCTTCGGCACGGACAATTCCAGCATCACGGCCTTCGGTGGCGACGGTCTTGAGCTCGGCCTGCTGACGGAGGTTGGCAGTGACGACCCAGCGCAGCTCATCTTCGCGCCAGAAAACCAACTCGGCCTTGGCGGTGTGTTCGGAATCGGCAACTTCCAGATCAACGTCCTCATAGAGGCGCTGGAATCGAAGGGCCTTGTCCGCACTCTGGCCGAACCGAACCTGGTTGCCATCTCCGGAGAGCAAGCGACGTTCCTTGCGGGCGGTGAGGTCGGCATCCCGATCCAAACCAACGACACGACAACGGTGGAGTTCAAAGAGTTCGGCGTTCGGCTCAACTTTGTGCCGTTCGTGATCGACGACGATCTCATCCGTCTCGACCTCGAGACCGAGGTGAGCTCTCTCGAGGAGACAACGGGTGGGATCCAGTTCGTCACGCTGTCCAGCCGCCGTGCATCGACCAGCGTCGAAATGCGGGATGGGCAGAGCCTCGCCATCGCGGGCCTCCTGCGCGATGACTTCACGGACTCCGTCGCACAGATTCCCTGGTTCGGTGACATCCCGGTTCTCGGCTCGCTCTTCCGGTCCACCTCTTTCCTGCGGGAGCAAAGCGAACTGGTGATCCTGATCACGCCCTACCTTGTCGCCGCGACCGATGGCGATGCGCTTGCCTTGCCCTCCGATCGGGTCCGGCTGCCCTCCGAGCTGGACCTCTTCCTCAACGGATCCGTCGAGGGGTCCCGGGTCGTGCGGGATATCGCGCGCCAGGACTTCTCGGGGTCGTACGGCTACGTGATGGAGTGAGAGCCATGACCAAGTCCCTCCTCAAAGCCTCTGCCGCCGTCGCAGCGCTCGCTCTCGCGGGATGCGCCGGCGAGATCGCGGGCGATCAGACGGACCTCTTCGGGAGTGCGTCGGCCACAAACCTGGTCACCCAGGCGGCATACCTCGACGGCGGTCTTTTGGCGCAGCTTTCCGCTCAATTCCGCGCCGCAGCCCCCGACATGATCAACTTCGCCTTCGACTCGGCCGAGCTTGACGCGGAGGCACGTGCGATCCTCGATCAGCAGGCGGCCTGGATCTCGGCAAACCCGCAGATCCGGTTCCGGGTCTACGGGCACACCGATCTGGTCGGCTCCAACGCGTACAACCAGCGGCTGGGCCTCCGCAGGGCGCGGGCCGCCGTCAACTATCTCGTCGCTCGCGGGGCGCCGCGGTCGCGGCTCGAGGCCGTGGCCTCGTTTGGCGAGACTCGGCCGCTCATCAACACTCAGGATCGTGAGCGTCTAAATCGTCGCACCGTGACGGAGGTCATCGGGATCCATCGGGGCGCTCGCGTCGGCGATGATCTTGACGGAAAAGTGGCGAACGGCCTCTACATCGACTACTCGGGCGACAACTTCGGCACCATCGACAGCCCGTAACCCAATCGGGCCCTGGCCCCAAGCATTCAAAACCATTGGAACTGCCGTCCGGCTTGCTCGCCGGGCGGCTTTTTCAATATTTCAATAGGTTCTCCCACATGGCACGGTTGCGTGTGGCGACTTATGATTCGCCGAAAAAACCGAATTTTTGCCCTTTTTTTCCGACCATAACCATTCAGTTTTCGAATTGCGTTAGGAATCGGTGGGTAAGGTGACAGTGATGCTTGGTCGGGGCGGCCGAAGGGTTAACACTGTCGCACAGCCGATGAAAACAGCGCGTATGTTGTGTCGCCTGCCGTTCGCAGGCCGGAGCAGGGAGCTCTAAGCTGAATGGGACTTTTGAAGGCGAAACCCGAGGAGACGGAAGTCTTCACCGTCGCGCGGAACCATGAGGAGTTCCCCGATCTCGCCTTGCAATTGAATGGCGCGATTGCGGGGCGATGGGCTCCGCTTCCCCTCGATCGCGCGGATGATGCGATCCGTGCCAGTGCTGCGCATGATCTTGAGATCGCAATCGTGGCCGTGTCGGATCAGGACGAAGTTGATCTGGTCCCGGTCGTTCGTGTGATCCAGGCGGCACGCGACAGTGGGGTGAAAGTGCTGCTGGTGGCCAAGGCCTTGTCGCCCGCCGGGCTGCACCAACTGATGCGAACGGGCGCGGATGATTTCGCCCCCTACCCGCTGCCCGAAGACGCGTTGATCGACGCGATCTCGCGGCTCCGCTCGGCGTTCAGCGAGCAACCCAAAGCAGAGGCCGCAAAGGCGCGCAAGCGTCACGGGATCATCATGCCCGTCTACGGGGTGGCCGGCGGTGTCGGAGCGACGACATTTGCGGTCAACCTGGCTTGGGAGCTGGCGCTGCTGTCGAAGAAGACGGACAAACGCGTGTGCCTTCTCGACTTCAACTTCCAGTTCGGCTCCGTCTCGACCTATCTCGACCTGCCGCGGCGCGAGGCGATCTACGAACTGATCTCCGATCCGACCGATATGGATCACGACGCACTCTCTCAGGCGTTGACATCCTACAAGACGCGACTCGCGGTGCTCACGGCACCGATGGACGCGTTGCCTCTCGACATCATTGCGCCAGAAGACATCGCCAAACTGCTCGCAATCACCCAAGCATCCTACGATTTTGTTGTTGTGGATATGCCACACACACTGGTGCATTGGTCCGACAATGTTTTGCGTATGGCGGAAACATTCTTCGCGGTCCTCGAGATTGACATGCGCTCGGCACAAAACTGCCTGCGGTTTCTTCGGGCATTGAAGGCGGAAGACTTGCCGTATGAGAAAGTGCAGTTTGCTCTAAATCGCGCGCCGGGAGCCCTCGACCTGAATGGCAAGGCGCGCGCCAAGAGGCTCGCGGAAAGTTTGAACGTCGAAATCAATATTCTGCTTCCGGATGGCGGCAAAGGGGTGCAGTCCAGCGGCGACGAGGGCCTGCCCCTGGCTGAGACCCAGGCAAAGAACGCGCTCCGCAAGGAGATCCGCTCGATTGCCCAATCGATCTTCGAGGCGGTCATCGCCGAGAAGGCTGCGGTCGTCCAGTAGCGGTGAGGAGCTGAGACCATGTTCAGACGCTATCAACGCCAGCAGGAAATCCCGCAACCGCCTCGCATCGAGGCAGAGCCGGAAGAAATTGCCCTCCGCCAGCGGCAACGGTCCGACACCAAACGCAAGCAGATGAGCCAGACCGAGATGGCCGAGCTCCAGCGCGAGACCAAGCGCATGGAGAAGCTTCTCGACGTCCGGATGGAGCTGCACAAGCGGCTGCTTGAGACACTGAACCTGGCCGCGCTCGACCGCGCCTCCGAGCAGGAGCTGCGCCAGGAGATCGCATCCATCACCCGAGAGGGCCTGCGCGAGAACGGCACGGTTCTCAACGCGTCGGAAATGGAGCAGATCAACCAAGATCTTTACGACGAAGTGACCGGACTCGGTCCGCTCGAAGTCCTGCTTAAGGACCCATCCGTCAACGACATTCTGGTGAACGGCCCGACGCAGATCTTTGTTGAGCGAAAAGGACGGCTTGAGCTGACGTCCGTACGGTTCAAAGACGACCGGCACCTTATGCGCGTGATCGACAAGATCGTATCTGCCGTCGGTCGCCGCGTCGATGAGAGCCACCCATATGTTGATGCGCGGCTCCAGGACGGCTCCCGCTTCAACGCGATGGTGCCGCCCTGTGCGGTTGACGGCGCCCTGGTCTCGATCCGTAAGTTCTCGCAAGACAAGCTGTCGATCGACGAACTGATCGAGTACGGCGCCTTCACCGAGGACATGGCCGCTTATCTCCAGGCGGCGGTTGCAACACGGCTGAACATCATTGTCTCGGGCGGCACGGGCTCCGGTAAGACCACAACGCTCAATGCCCTCTCATCCTTCATCGACGACCATGAGCGGATCGTTACGATTGAGGACACGGCCGAACTCCAGCTTCAACAGGTTCATGTTGGCCGGATGGAGAGCCGCCCACCGAACGTCGAGGGACGGGGGGAAGTTACGCAGCGCGACCTGTTGCGCAACGCCCTCAGGATGCGGCCGGACCGCATCATCGTCGGCGAGACGCGTGGCCACGAAGTCATCGACATGCTCCAGGCCATGAACACAGGCCACGACGGATCGATGACCACGATCCACGCAAACTCAGCACGCGATGCTGTCAGCCGCCTTGAGAATATGGTGGCGATGGCGGGGATAGAGATGCCAATTAAGGCGGTCCGCCAGCAGATCGCCTCGGCCGTCAACATCCTCGTTCAGGTAAGCCGGCTTCAGGACGGCTCGCGCCGTATGGTGTCCATCACCGAAGTGACGGGAATGGAGGGCGACATCATCTCGATGCAGGAAGTGTTTAAGTTTCAGCGCCATTCAATCGGCGAGGATGGCCGAATTGTCGGGAACTTCACGCCCACGGGCATCCGGTCGGCCTACAGCGACCGCTTCCGTCAGTGGGGCTACGATCTGCCCTCGTCGATTTACGTCGTGCCACAGCTCTAAGAGGAAGAGACAGCCGAAATGAGCTACGAGCCGATCATCTACGCCCTCGTCTTCGTCGGCGTGTTCCTCATGATCGAGGGGATTTACCTTCTCTTGTTCGGCAAGTCGGTGCGTCTTGAAAGCAAGGTGAACCGCCGGCTTGAGCTGTTGGAAAAGGGGGAAAGTCCTGAGTCAGTGCTGCAAACCCTCCGGCGGGAGCGCGAACAGCACAAGGAAAACGCCGGTATTCCCATCCTGGCGCCCCTGTCTGACAAGGCCGCGCAGGCAAACATTGCGTTCAGTCCCGTCGCGCTCGTCGTTGTGATGGCAATTGTGGGCGTTGTGAGCTTTCTCGCCCTCACGTTCTTTACAAGTTCCGACGTCTGGGTGCGCTTTGCCGTGTCCATAATCATGGGTTACGGTGCTGTTTACGTTTGGCTGAACAACAAAGCCAAGAAACGGATGTCTCTCTTTGAAGAGCAGTTGCCCGATGCCGTTGAACTTATCGTTCGGTCACTGAGGGTCGGGCACCCATTTTCTTCAGCAATCAACATTGTTGCTCAAGAGATGCCGGACCCACTTGGCACGGAATTTGGCATGATCGCAGACGAGGCCACCTATGGCATGGACGTGACCGAAAGCCTCGACAAAATGGCTCAGCGCATCGATCTGCAAGATGTGAAGTTTCTCGCCGTGGCTGTTGCCATTCAGACACAATCAGGTGGCAACCTGGCGGAGATACTCGACGGGCTTGCCAAGGTGATCCGTGCTCGGTTCAAGCTGTTCCGAAAAGTGAAGGCCATCACAGCTGAAGCGCGATGGTCCGGTTGGTTTCTCTCTGTGTTTCCGATCGCCGCGCTCATCATCATTCAGTTGATCGATCCGAACTACTACGACGATGTGCGGGACACCGCAGCCTTTGTACCCGCCGCGATTGCGGTTTGTATCTTCCTGATCGTGAACGTGATTTTCATGCGGATCATGGTCAACATTAAGGTTTGAACTGGACACTCCGATGGAACAACTGACCTACGGCTGGGAGTTCATCATAGCGGCGCTTGGGCCGCTCGGACCCTTGTACATGCTGGGCTTCGTCGGGCTCCTCATGGTTCTTTTGTCGGCGCCGCTCGCGTTCAAACAAAAGCCGGATCCCCTGAACAAGCTGAAGGGCGCCTCGGTCGTCGTGCCAAAGGCGGCAACAGCCGAGAAGCCGGTGCGTCTGCGCTACGATGGGGGCGGGAACCGCCAGCTCGAGCGGTTCAAACCTCTTTTGGAGCCTCAGAACGAAAAGGAGTACACGGCCACTCGCCTTCGGCTGATCCAGGCCGGCTACCGGTCTCGGAATGCCGTCTCCAACTATCACCTGCTCCGCTTCGTGCTGGGTGTTCTCCTCCTGACAATCGGAACACTCGCGGTCCTCGTTCAGCCCTCCACGCCATCGATCCCGATGGTTGTGATGACCGTGCTCCTGCCCGGCTGCATCGGCTATTATGCGCCGGATTACTGGGTTGAACGTCGGCGCCAGGTGCGCCGGGAGGACATCACCGATGGCTTTCCGGATGCGCTCGACCTGATGCTGGTGTGCGTCGAAGCTGGGCAGTCGCTCGACCAGTCCATTCTCCGTGTCGCCTCCGAGGTCGAAAAGGCCTACCCGGCGCTCGCGGAAGAGTTCGAGATGGTTTCCAACGAGATGCGCGCCGGTAAGGACCGTGTCAGCGTCCTCCGCGACATGGGGGAGCGTTGCGGCGTGCCTGACATTTCCGCCTTCGTCACTGTTCTCGTCCAGTCGGCCACTTTCGGTACATCGATCTCGGACGCCTTGCGGGTGTATGCTGCGGAAATGCGGGACAAACGCGTGATGCGTGCAGAGGAAAAGGCAAACACGCTCCCGACCAAGCTGACGCTCGGAACCATGATGTTTACGGTTCCGCCGCTTCTTATTATCCTCGTGGGACCGTCGTTCTACACAATCGCGACCAGTCTGCAGTGACGGGCGCGCTCGTCAAGCGCACCACATGTCTGACGGCCCTCATCCTGATCGCGGCATGTGCGACGGGTCCGCAGCCTTTGATCAACGACCGGCAAGGCCTGCCGCCAGGTCGGAGCGCTCCGTCGCCGGAGGCAGTCGACACGCTCGAGGTCGGGCATCGGCTGATGGATGCCGGCGAGTTCGATCTCGCCATCAAGGCCTTTAGCCGCGCGGCTGTCGAAGACGGTGGGACAGTCGATGTTCTGACTGGGATTGGGTCGGCGCACCTCAAGCTTCGCCGCTTGAACCAGGCTGAGCGCTATCTCCGCGCCGCGCTGGACATGGACGATGCGTTTATTCCGGCGCTGAACAACCTCGCTGTGGTGCTCGACGCGCAGGGCGAAATCGGCGAAGCGCGCGAGCTTTTTCGGCTCGCATTCGCCCTCGACAGCGGCGACACTGAAGAAATTCGAGATAACTTGCGGTTGCTCGACACCAAACTTGCGAATTTTGGCCGAGTTGAAACCGATATATCGGATTTTCGCTTGGTCAGACGGGCCAAAGGGCAGTATCTTCTGGTCGGAACTTAATCGATCCGCAGAGATCGTTCCAACCCGAGCAGAGGATAAGGAACATGACACTCCAGGGCTCCCGCGCTGCGGGCGTTGCTCTCGTAGCGATCGCGCTAGTTGCCGGTTGCTCCGATCCCGAGCGCGATAGGGAAATCATCGAGAGCCTCGACGGCATCAACGTTATCGACGAAAGCAACCTGAACGACATCATGCTGCAGTTCGCGGACCCGAATGCCGCCGCGAATTACTTCCGCGGCGCGCTCGACAACGACCCGACTCGCATCGATTTCAAGCGTGGATACGCCCGATCCCTTATGCGGGCCCGGCGCGCAGAGGAAGCGGCGCTCGCCTTTGGGCAAATGGAAAAAGCGGGCGAGCTCAACTACGAGGATAGGCTCATTTTCGCCGAGGCCTTGATCCAATCGGGCTCATGGGAGAAGGCCGAGCAGCAGCTCGACACGATCCCACCGACCCTCGAGAGCTACAACCGCTACCGCCTTGAGGCCATGGTCGCCGACACCAACAGCGAGTGGGAAAAGGCCGACCACTACTACGAGACGGCGCGCGGTCTGACGACTCGCCCGGCGCCCATCTACAACAACTGGGGCATCAGCCGCATGCAGCGCCGCCAGTTCGAAGCCGCGGAGAAGCTGTTCCTTCAGGCCATCAGCCACGACCCAAAGCTCTTCAACGCCAAGAACAACCTTGTGATCAGCCGCGCGAGCCGGAAGATCTACGATCTGCCATCCATTCCGCTGACGGCCACCGAGCAGGCGGAGCTCTTGCACAATATCGCCCTCCAGGCGATCAGGAATGGAGACGTGGACATTGGTCGTGGGCTCCTTGAGGAGGCGATCGACCGGCATCCGCAGCATTTCGATGAGGCCGCGCGCAAGCTTGCCGCGCTCGACAACAACGTGCTTCGGTAGGTAAGCGTCCGTTTACCGTCCGACGCTACCAGGAGGGCGCGCCATCGGGGGCGCGACCCAGCCCTTTGAGGCCAGCCCATGACCGACCTCGTGCTCCTCGCGGTCGCCTTTCCGTTTTTGATCTTTTCGGCGTGGACCGATCTTCGATTTCTGCGCCTCTGGAACCGCGCGAACCTCGCTTTTGCGCTTGCTTTCTTGGTGGTTGCGCCGTTCTTGATGCCGTTTGGAGACATTGCAGCGCGCGTTGCGGCCGCCCTCTGCGTCGGTGCCGTGCTGATCGTTCTCTCGATCTTCGGGCAATTCGGCGGGGGAGATGCGAAGTTTTTTGGAGCTCTGATGCTCTGGATCGCGCCGCAGGACTATGCGCCGTTTTGCGTCATCGTCGCGGCGTGTGGCCTGATGATGCCACCGTTTTTCGCGGCCGCCAAAGCGTCGCCCTGGCTGCGCGCGCAGACGCCAACATGGCGGTGCTGGAAGACACGCCGAACAACCTGGCGCAAGAAGAAGCTTCCCATGGGGGTGAGTTTCGCGAGCGCCGGGGTCCTCTATCTTATCCTTCGCGCGGTCAACGCACCCGTTCTGCCAGGATAAAGAGGTCGGTGCGCACGACCTCGCGCATCTCCCACCCTGCCTCCTCGATGAGCGCGAGCTTGATGCGCCTCGCACGTCCAGACATCGGGCAGAGCGGCACCAGCACGTAGTCGGCCGCATCGAACCCACGATCAGAGCCGTAGTACCACGGCCCCTGGCCCGGAATGCGCTCAAAGGGACCGAAGAGCCACATCGCGTCGAGGAGGTCGGCAGAAAGAACGGAGCGGCCCACCGCCTCCTCAATCGCGCCGAGTTGATCGGTGGCTTTCCGAAGCCATCCAACAAGGCCCATCACCGTCTGGCAGGAACCAAGCTCCTCTCCCAGAAACACAACGGGTTCGGGCGACATGTCGGGCGGAGGACCAAAATCGACCTCTGCCAAACGCCCCTGCGTGCTCGGGCGGCGATGGGTGTCGACCATCACGAGAATGTCGGAGCGGGCGATGTCATCAAAGATCGGGGCAAACCCGTCTTTGTCGAGGAGGAGGTGCCGACTGCCGCTCATGGCGATGTTGGACATCGACGGCGCGATCAACACGAGCGACACGACGGCCAGAATGCCGCCCGCGCGCGCCGCCGGCTGGCCGAAAAACGGGCGCGCCCGCTCCGGTGCCGGCACTGCCACCAGGAGAACGGCCAGGAGCGCCAACCATTTCGGATCGTTTCCCCAGTTCTGAAACGTGATGTAGACCCATCCGGGCGCCAAGAAGAGGAGGAGCATCCCCTCTCGCGCGCGTCGGGTTTTACGCCAGAACACAACGATCAAGAGGAGGAGCATCGACGCCGGCAACCCCGAAGGCCCCCCGAGCAACATGCCGAGATCCTCCCCCGGGAACGGGCGGAGGGGGGCGGTCGAGACAAGGATCAAATCTCCGAGATAGGCCTGCCAAAAGGCAACACCCCCAAGGGTCACTGTCGCCACTGCAAGCGCCGAGAGGGCGCCAATCAGAGTGCCCGCAAGCATGGCCCAGGCCCGGTCGTGCAGGACGGCGACGAGCGCAAAGGGCAAAAGCGCGACGGCGTAGGTGACTTTGAGCAGGACAAGCACCGCGCCGGCCATGCCGATGAGCACGCCGTCCAGGAGGGGGGCGCGCCATCCGGGCCGCGCAGGCAGAAAGATCAGGAGCACGATCAACGCCGCGAGGGCCCATGCCCAGCGGTTGTAGTACATCGAGATGGAGATGCTCGGCACCGTTCCGCCGAAGACGAGCGCCATAGACAAGAGGACGAGACCGACACCGACCACCGTGGCGAGCGTGCCCTCAAGCCGGCTCCACACCGTCCAGAGGATCGCGGGCAGCAAGGCCAGCGTCACCGCGGATTGGGAGAGGCGAAAGGCGGTTCCCGGCCCATATCCCGCCTCCACGAATGCCGCAAAGGGCCAGATCGAGAGCGCACCGAGCGGGGTCATAAAGTCGATATGCGGCCGCTCCCCCTCCGCCCAGCGGGCAACAAGGTCCAGCATGTGGATCAGATCTCCGTCATGGCCCGTGATGTAGAGGCCATCCGGCAGAAGCAGGATTGCGGCCGCCGCTAACCAGACGCTTACAATCACCGCTGTAGATCTTAAGATGCGGACCATGGGGATACCTCGCGACGCGTGACGCATCCGGGATTGCTCGAATTCGCAGCGCTCGCAATGGTAGAGCCTTTTTTGCGCCACTGATCGGCGCTAACTTCCGCCCGAACACTTAAAAAGGGGTGTGCGATGAACGAAATGGCCCATCCGACGGAGACGTCCGCTCCGAAAGCGCCCCGCACGCTGGAAGAAACGGGGCTCGAAGTCGTGTTGATGCGCGACATTTTGCTCAAGACGATCTTTCGGCGCTCTTTGACGTCGATGTTCGACATTGCGCGCGCGCTCTGCGTCAACCCGCCGCTGGCTCAGGATTTGATCGACCACGCGCGTGAACTCGGCATGCTGGAGACACTCGGCAACCGCTCCGCCTCCACTTCGGCCGAGCAGCGCTATCAGCTGACCGAGGCCGGGAAAGCCCGCGCGCTCGATGCGCTCACCCAGTCGGAGTATTACGGCGCCCTGCCCGTGCCGCTTGAACAGTACTGGAAGCAGACGGCCAAACAGCAGATTGGCGATGCGGTGATCAGCCAGGAGCGGTTGGAACGCTCCATGTCGCATCTGGTTCTGCCCGCCGGCATGCTCGACAAACTTGGCCCGGCCGTAAACTCGGGCCGCTCGATCCTTCTCTACGGCCCACCGGGCACGGGTAAGTCTTCGATCTCGAACGGGATTCGGGACGCCCTTGGCGACAACATCTACGTGCCGCAGTTCGTTGAGTATTCAGGGCAGGTGATCTCGGTCTACGACCCGATCGTGCACACGCTCGCCAAGTCGAGCGCGTCGGAGGTCTCGGGCCTGCGATCGGGCAGCGCAAACGACCAGCGCTATGTCCTCTGTCGGCGCCCCTCGGTGATGACGGGCGGTGAGCTGACGCTCGACATGCTGGATCTGAACTACAACATGGTCAGCCGGACCTATCAGGCCCCGCTCCAGCTCAAAGCCACCGGCGGCGTCTTCATCATCGACGACCTTGGCCGCCAGTCTGAGCCGCCACAGGCCCTGATCAACCGCTGGATCGTGCCCATGGAGGCGAGCTTTGACATCCTGTCGCTCCAATCCGGCCAGAAGTTCATGGTGCCCTTTGACACCCTGGTGATCTTCTCAACGAACTTCGCACCGTCCGAGATGTTCGACGGCGCCGCGCTGCGCCGGATCTACTACAAGATCAAGGTCGACAACCCGAATCGCGACGACTTCATCAAGGTGTTCGTCAAGACATCGCGGCACTACAAGGTGCAGCCGGACGAGCAGATCATGACCTACCTCCTGCGTGAGAAGTACCCGGCACAAAACAACCAATATGCCAATTACCACGCGCCCTTCCTGATCGACCAGGTGCTGTCGATCTGTGACTATGAGGGCCTGCCGCGGAAGATGACACCTGAGTTGATCGATCGCGCATGGGAAAACCTCTTCCTCAACGAATGAGGGTCGGCGTCGCCGGGTGCGGCGAGATGGGGCTGCCGATGGCCGAGGCACTGGCCGACGGCGGCTTCGATCTTTTGGGCTATGACCTCAGGTCGCTTTCGGCGCCCTTCATGGCCGACCGCGCAGCGTTTTGGGCGCATGCCGAGCTTGCGTTTTCGATCGTGCGGGACATCCCCGAGACCGAGGCGCTGCTCTTCGGCGAGACACCCCTCGTCGAGGCGCCAAACCTCCGCGTGCTCGCAATTTGCTCCACGCTTGCGCCCTCCTATGTGCGGAGCCTTCGGGCAAGGGTGCCGCCGGAGATCGCGCTCCTCGACACCCCCATGTCCGGCGCACCCGTCGGTGCGCGTGAGCGGCGGCTGACCTTCATGGTCGGGGGAGAGCCAGCGGAGGTCGATCGGATCCGCCCGATGCTCGACGCGATGGGCACGCGCGTCATGCATCTCGGCCCACTCGGCGCGGGCATGACGGCGAAGGTCCTGAACAACCTCATCGCCGCAAGCTCCGTTGCCGCGACCCGCACTGCCCTTGCCTGGGGTCAGGCCGCCGGCCTTGAGCCCGACACGCTACGCGCGCTCTTCGAGGTCAGCTCCGGGCACAGCTGGGTGTCCGCGAATTGGGACCAGATCGAGTGGTTCCGGGAGGGGTATGACCCCGCGAACACCATGGGCATCCTGGTGAAGGATGTGGAGAGTGCGCGAGACGCCGCGCCGGATGGCGCGTCCGACGCGCTCGCCCAAACCTTGATCGACGTGCTGCGGGATCTATCACCCGACGCATGACGCTTCCCCCGCAGTTCCAAGACTGGTTCGCCGCCCGCGGCTGGGCCCCGCACCGCCATCAGCTCGACCTCCTCGCGCGGGCCGAGGCGCGCGCGACGCTGCTGATCGCGCCAACCGGGGGCGGCAAGACGCTGGCGGGGTTTCTGCCGACACTCGTCGATCTTGCCGAGCGGCCGAGGACTGGGATGCACACGCTGTATGTCTCCCCTCTGAAGGCGCTCGCCGCTGACATCCGGCGGAACCTCACCACACCGGTGGCCGAGCTCAACCTCGACATCCGGGTTGAGGACCGGACCGGCGACACCCCGTCCTCCGCCCGCGCGCGGCAGCGCGCCGACCCGCCGCAAATCCTTCTCACGACGCCGGAGAGCCTTGCCCTCCTCCTCTCCTATGAGGACGCGCCGCGGATCTTTGCGGGCTTGCGCCGTGTGGTCGTCGACGAAATCCACGCCCTTGCCGAAAGCAAACGGGGCGACCAGCTGATCCTCGGCCTCTCCCGTCTCGAGACGCTCTGCCCGAGCCTGTCTCGCGTGGGCCTCTCGGCGACCGTCGACGATCCGGCGGCATTGGCGGAGTATCTCGCGCCCGCGACCGGCGCCTGCGACATCGTGGAGGCCGATCCCGGCCCTGCCCCCAACATCCGCCTTCTGGAGACCGAAGACCCCCCGCCCTGGGCAGGCGCGGGCGGCCGCTACGCTGCCCGGGCGATCCTTGATGAGATCCGCAAGGCTGCGACCACGCTCGTCTTCATCAACACCCGCGCCACGGCGGAGCTCTTCTTTCAGGAGCTCTGGGCGCACAACGAGGAGGGCCTGCCGATCACGCTCCACCACGGGTCGCTCAGCCGCGAGGCGCGCGCCCGGGTCGAGGGCGCGATGGTCGCGGGCGAGCTCAAAGCCATTGTCTGCACCGGCAGCCTCGATCTTGGGATCGACTGGGGGGACGTTGATCTGGTGATACAGGTTGGCGCGCCCAAAAACGTCAAACGTCTCGTCCAACGGATCGGGCGCGCAGGCCATCGATACGACACGCCCTCCCGCGCGCTCCTCGTGCCCGCGAACCGGTTCGAGGTGGTGGAGTGTCGGGCCGCGCTCGACGCCGTTCACGCCGGCGATCTCGACCGAACTATGAGCGACGCGGGGCCGCTCGATGTTCTTTGCCAGCACATCCTCCTCACGGCCTGCGCTGGCCCCATCGATGCGCGTGCGCTGTTTGACGAGGTGCGGGGCGCCGGACCATATCGCGCCCTGTCCCGCGCGGCCTTTGACCGTTGCCTCGATTTCTGCGCCACAGGCGGCTACGCGCTCCGCGCCTATGACCGCTACCAGCGGCTGCGCGAAGGGGATGACGGCCGCTGGAGCCTCCGCGACCCACGGGCGGCCCGCGGGATCCGAATGAACCTCGGCACAATCATTGCGACCGAGACCCTCTCGGTTCGGTTCCGCGGCCGCGGCGGAAAGCCAATCGGCGAGGTGGAGGAGCCCTTCGCCGCGACCCTGGTCCCCGGAGACACCTTTCTCATCGGCGGCCAGACGGTGCGCTATGAAGGCCTCCGCGAGATGACGATCGAAGTCTCGAAGCAACCCTCGAAACAACCGAAGATCGCCGTCTTCGGCGGGATGAAGATGGCAACGACGCTGGAGCTCTCGCGCCGCGTGGTCGAGACGCTCGCCGATCCCGAGAAGTGGCGGACGCTCCCGGCGCACACGGCCGACTGGCTGCGGCTGCAGGCCGAAATCTCGGAGCTGCCGGAACCCGGCGGCCTTCTGACCGAGGCGTTCTGGCGGGGGGGGCGCGCCTATCTTGCGGTCTACTCCTTTGCCGGGCGCAACGCGAACCAGACCCTCGGCCTCCTCCTCACCCGCAGGATGGAGCGGGAGCGGCTCGATCCCGTGGGTTTTGTCGCGACGGATTACGCGGTCCTGATATGGTCGCTGAAACGCGTCGACGATCCGCGCCCCCTCCTCTCTCCCGAGGGCATGCGCGACGGGTTGGAGACCTGGCTGTCGGAAAACGCGGTGATGAAACGGACCTTCCGCGCCTCCGCCATCATCGCGGGCCTGATCGAACGGAACCTGCCTGGCAAACGCAAGACCGGCAAACAGGCGACCTTTTCGTCCGACATCCTCTACGACACGCTCCGCAAGTATGACCCCGGTCACTTGATGCTCGAGATCACCCGGGCAGAAGCCGCGCGCGGTCTCGTGGACTTCGACCGGATCGAGGAGATGCTGGCGCGCACTGAGCGAAACCGCCACGTCATCGCAAGCCACGTCACGCCCTTCGCCGCCCCCCTCATGCTGGAAATGGGTCGCGTGCCAATCCAGGGCCTCGCCACGGAAACCGCCCTCGAGGAGGAGGCTCAACGGATGATGGCCGAGGCCGGTCTCGGCTGATCGCGCGCTGCCCGGCGCGGCAAAAGACCCCTTGCGCGGCGGCGGATGTTCCGGTTTTGTATCCCTATGAGTGTTAGGTTTCAGCTTCAGGGTGCGGAGCTTGTGGCGTGCTCTACCGGGGCGCTCTGGTGGCCGGACGCGCGCCTTCTGACCGTTTCCGATCTCCACCTCGGCCGGGCGGATCGTCTGGCGCGGCGCGGCGGGACACTCCTCCCGCCCTATGACACGATGGAGACGCTGGCCCGGCTCGAGTCGGCCGTGCTCGAACATGACCCGCGGACCGTGGTCTGCCTCGGCGACAGTTTCGACGATCTGGCCGCCGCGCATCGGCTTGAGGACGGGATCCGGGCTCGCCTTTCCTCCCTTCTGCTTGGGCGGCGGTGGGTCTGGGTGGAGGGCAACCATGATCCCGGCGACCCGCAGCTCGGCGGCAGCCACATGGCAGAGCTTGCGCGCGGGCCGCTGACCTTCCGGCACATTGCGCACCGAGCCGGCGGGCGGGGCGAGGTCTCGGGCCATTTCCACCCGAAGATGTCGCTGACGACGCGCGCGGGTCGGATCACGCGGCCCTGCTTTCTCCGCGATCGAGAACGGCTGATCCTGCCGGCATTCGGCGCCTATACCGGGGGCCTCGATGCGCGTGACCCAGCCCTGGCGCGCCGGTTTGGCCTGGGGGCGGAGGCGATCCTGACCGGACCGACACCCGTGCGGGTGCCGCTCGGGCCCACGCAACAGTCGGCCTAAGGCTGCCGTTTCTTCCGGCAGTAAAGCTCCAGACGGTGGTGGACCAATTCGAAGCCATGCTCGGCGGCGATTGCGGCCTGCAGCTCTTCGATCTTCTCGGACCGAAACTCCATCACCTCGCCGCTGTCGAGATCGATGATATGATCATGATGCGGAACATCCGCAGCCTCGAAGCGCGCGCCCCCGCCCTCGAAGGCATGGCGATGGACGACACCGGCCTCTTCGAGGACTGCGAGCGTGCGGTATACTGTCGCAAGCGAGACGGCCGCATCCAGAGCGCGCGCGCGGCCATGCAATTCGTTTGCATCGGGGTGATCTTCCGCTGTTGAGAGAACTGTAAGGATTGCAGAACGTTGGCGCGTAATGCGAACGCCGGCTCGCCTCAGCGCCGCCTCCATATCCTCAACACGGGACATTTGTGGGCTCATACCGCAGATGCCTACGCTAGTTGCGACGCGTTTGCAAATACTTGATGAGAATTTCTGACCAAAGCGCTCATCTCTGCGACAGCAAGGCTGTGGCCAGCGCGCCTATTTCTTTTTACTCTTGAGTTGTCACGCAGATGGAGCAGTCCGATGTCCCAGGGTCAGCCCCGCGACGCGCGGTCCGTTGAAATGCCATCGCTTTGCCGAACATGCGAGGCGCGCGATCGCGGCATCTGCGGCGCGCTCTCAGCCGCACATCTCGAGGAGTTGAGCCGCCACACGACCCGCCGCGTCGTGCCGCTGGGATCGGAGATTTTTGCGGAGGAGCAAGAACAAGAGGTGGTCGCCAACCTGCTGAGCGGCGTCGTCAAACTCTCCAAGCTGATGTCGGACGGGCGCCAGCAGATCGTTGGACTGCAATTCGCGCCGGACTTCGTCGGCCGGCCGTTTGAGCGGACCGCGCAGGTGACGGCCGAGGCCGCCACGACCGTTCGCGTCTGCAGTTTTCCCCGTTCAGTGTTGGAGCGGCTTGCCGAGCGCGCGCCCGAAATGGAGCATCGCCTCCACTCTCAAGCCTTGCGGGAGCTTGACGAGGCGCGCGACTGGCTAATGACGCTCGGTCGACGCACCGCGGCAGAGCGCGTGGCGACGTTTCTTCTTCTGATCGCCGAGCACATCGACCTCGATGCCGAGGCGCCGGCGGCGGAGTTCGATCTGCCGTTGAAACGCGCGGACATCGCGGATTTCCTCGGCCTGACGATCGAGACCGTCAGCCGGCAGATCACCCGCTTGCGGCGCGCGGAGGTGATCGCGGTCCAACAGAACCGTCATGTCACCGTCCTCGACCTCGACGCACTCCGGGAGGCCGCGGGATCGGACTGAGGCTCAAAGACCCCGCGATCTGAGAATGGGCAGGATGTGCTCGCGCTCAAACGCGATATGCCGGCGCATGCCCTCAAAGAACCCGCGGAGCATGTAGCCGATTTGGTTCGCCTGGATCAGATTGGGATTGATCTGATAGTCCGCAAACGCATCCTGGAGTTCCTCCACAAAAGCCCGGTCCTCGATATGCTCCCGCCGCAGCCGCTCGAAGGTCATGGTGGACGTGAAACCAAGGCCGACCATCTGCGGATGCAATCGCCCCTCTTCAAACCGGTGCGCGCGGGCGAGCGCGTCGTACACCGACGACAGCATCTGATCCACACCCTGTTGGCGGAGCGACACCGGCAGGTTGTCCGCAAACTGCTCTAACCGGGCGCAGGTGCGCTCGAGCGTCCCGAGATGGCCAAGAAGCACGTCGCTCATCCGCTCGCCATCTGGCGCAACATTGAGGTTCGCCGCCGCTGAAGTATCGTTCGTAGCCTTGAGCATGAGGCGGACATCCCGTTTCGCGCACCCTTTAAGCGTGGCTTAGGGATCATGGTCTCATCGCCGCACGCTGCGGTCCTTGACCAAGATCAAGGCGCCGCGCCCTCGGACCGGCCACCGTTCCGGTGGGAGATGACGGCCTAGAGGGACAACGAGATGAGAGAGAACGCGACCCTTGTTGGGATCGGCTTTGCGGCGTGCCTCGCCCTGTTTTTGTCGGGCATGGCCGCCGACGCGGCCTTTGCGGCCCATATGATGGTCGCCTTTCTGGTGCTTGCGATCACGTTCATCGTCTTGTTGCGGCAGGTGGATTTCGCCCCGGCCGGCGCGCCCTCCGCGCTCGCCGACAAGCCGGACGGCTATCTCGACGGGCCGATCCGTTGGGGGGCCATTGCCACGCTCTTCTGGTCGATCGCCGGCCTGCTGCTCGGTGTGGTGGCCGCGGCCCAACTCGCCTGGCCGGATCTCAACATCGAGCCCTGGTTCAACTTCGGCCGGATCCGCCCCGCCCACACCTCGGCCGTGATCTTTGCGTTCGGGGGCAATGCCCTGATCGCGACGTCCTTCTACGTCGTCCAGCGCACCTGCAAGGCACGGCTCTGGGGCGGGGATCTCGCGTGGTTCGTGTTCTGGGGCTACCAGTTCTTCATCGTGATGGCGGCGACGGGCTACCTCCTCGGCATCACCCACGGCAAGGAGTACGCCGAGCCCGAGTGGTACGTGGACCTCTTTCTCACGGTCGTCTGGGTGGCCTATCTCCTGGTCTTTCTCGGCACGATCCTGAAGCGGAAAGAGCCCCACATCTACGTGGCCAACTGGTTCTACCTCGCCTTCATCGTGACGATTGCGATGCTCCACATCGTCAACAACCTCTCGATGCCGGTGAGCTTCCTCGGCTCCAAATCATACTCCGCCTTTGCCGGCGTCCAGGACGCTCTGACCCAATGGTGGTACGGCCACAACGCCGTCGGCTTCTTCCTGACCGCGGGCTTTCTCGGCATGATGTACTACTTCATTCCGAAGCAGGCGAACCGGCCGGTTTACTCCTACCGGCTGTCGATCATCCATTTCTGGGCGCTGATCTTTCTCTACATCTGGGCGGGTCCGCACCATCTGCACTATACGGCGCTGCCCGACTGGGCGCAGACGCTGGGCATGGTGTTCTCGATCATGCTCTGGATGCCCTCCTGGGGTGGCATGATCAACGGGCTCATGACGCTCTCGGGCGCCTGGGACAAGCTTCGGACCGACCCGATCCTCAGGATGCAGGTGATCGCGGTGGCCTTCTACGGCATGTCGACCTTCGAAGGGCCGATGATGAGCCTCAAATCGGTCAACGGCCTCTCCCACTACACGGACTGGACCATCGGCCACGTGCACTCGGGCGCGCTCGGCTGGGTCGGCATGATCTCCTTCGGGGCGATCTACTATCTGGTGCCGAAGCTCTGGCTGCGGGACCGGCTCTACTCCCTCCGGCTCGTCAACTGGCACTTCTGGCTCGCCACACTCGGCATCGTGGTTTACGCGGCGGTGATGTGGGTTTCGGGCATCATGCAGGGCC
>JBCCWM010000015.1:0-24140 GCA_039193505.1 Pseudomonadota bacterium
AAAACAGCTTCAAGACTGTGATCCCAGACATCTGTGGCCCGCCTGCGCACAAACCAGTTGTAGAGCGTCGTCCGAGGTCCGCAGCGCTCGGGCACATCCCTCCATGGAGACCCAGTTCGGAACCGCCAGAGAATGCCATTGATCACCCGGCGATCATCGACGCGTCGGACGCCACGCACTTTCATCGGCAGCAAAGGTTGGATGACCATTCACTCTTCATCGGTCCGTTCATGACGCCGCATCGGAAACTCCTGCTCGGTTGCAGACCTGAAGCAGACGGCGCTCGGATCGTGAAACCTGTTTTTGGGTGAGACCCTAGGTGCCTCTGGCTCCTCGGGCGCCGCTGTGCTACGTCGCCGACGATCGAAAGGGTCAGAAAATGAACGTCTTTCAGGACATCCGGGCGCAGGTTATCGGCGCCCTCGACACGATGGTCGAGGCCGGGGACCTGCCAGCGGGCCTTCCCTTCGCCGGGGTCACCGTCGAACCCCCACGCGATCCGGCGCATGGCGACTTGGCGACGAATGCCGCAATGGTTCTGGCAAAGCCCGCGCAATCCAAGCCGCGCGACATAGCCGAGCGTCTGGCGGAGGCCCTGCGCGCTGCGCCCGAGATTTCATCGGCCGATGTGGCCGGGCCGGGTTTCCTGAACCTGCGTCTCGCCTCGGATGTCTGGCGGAGGGTCGTGCCGGCGGTTCTCGAGGCAGGCACCGATTTCGGGCAGGGTGCGCTCGGCCATCGCGGCCGTGTCAATGTCGAGTACGTGTCGGCAAACCCGACCGGGCCGCTCCATGTCGGGCACACCCGGGGCGCGGTCTTCGGGGATGCGCTCGCGCGGCTCCTTGCTTTTGCCGGATGGGACGTGACGCGGGAGTACTACATCAACGATGGGGGGTCGCAGGTCGACACCCTCGCCCGGTCCGTCTACGCGCGGTATCTCGAGGCGCATGGGCGTGCGTTGGAACTGCCAGCAGGTGGGTATCCCGGCGACTATCTGACGCCCGTCGGGAATGCCCTGAAGGAGGAGGTCGGCGAGGCCTATGTCGATCAACCTGAGGAGATCTGGCTCGGGCCGGTGCGGAGCTTCGCCACCGATGCGATGATGGATCTCATTCGCAACGATCTCAGGGCGCTCGGCGTCGAGATGGACATGTTCTTTTCGGAGAAGTCTCTCTACACGTCGGGTCGGATCGAGGGCGCGATCGCAGATTTGAAGGCGAAGGATCTCATCTACGATGGGAAGCTTCCACCGCCGAAAGGCAAAACACCCGAGGATTGGGAACCGCGGGAGCAGACCCTCTTTCGCTCCACAGCACGCGGCGACGACCAGGACCGGGCGGTCAAGAAGTCTGACGGCTCCTGGACCTATTTTGCGCCCGACATCGCCTACCATTTCGACAAGGTCGAGCGGGGCTACGACCAGTTGATCAATGTGTTCGGGCGCGATCACAACGGGTACGTGAGCCGGCTGAAAGCCGCGGTCTCCGCCCTCTCGGACGGTCAAGTGCCGCTCGACATCAAGCTCATCAACCTCGTGAAGCTCTTCAAGGACGGGGAAGAGTACAAAATGTCGAAGCGTGCCGGCACGTTTGTGATGCTGCGCGACGTGCTGGACGAGGTCGGTCCCGATGTCACCCGCTTTCACATGCTGACACGCAAGAATGACGCGCCGCTCGATTTTGACTTCGACAAGGCGCTGGAGCAGTCGCGCGAGAACCCCGTCTTCTATGTCCAGTACGCTCATGCGCGAATCGCCTCCGTGCTGCGGAAGGCGCCTGGGGAGCTTCCGCCGGCAGATCTGGCCCACCTGACCCACGAGACGGAGCAGGGGCTGATCCGCAAGGTGGCGGAGTGGCCGCGTACCGTCGAAGGAGCGGCCGACGCGCACGAGCCGCACCGAGTGGCCTTCTATCTCTATGATCTCGCCTCAGCATTCCACGCCTACCAGCATCTCGGCAAAATGGATCCGGCGCTTCGGTTCCTGCGGGATGACGCCGCGGAGGTGACCGCGGCGCGTCTGGCCCTCATCCGTGCCGTTCAGCTTGTCATTGCGGCTGGTCTTGGTATTCTCGGTGTCACCCCCGCACGCGAGATGTGAGTCCGCGATAACAAAATACTTGGGGGTTTGAGCAGGCGTCGGCACCATATCGAGTGTCGACATGGCAGGACGACCGAGTGATGGGCGACAGGCTTCAGGGGTCCGACCAGAGAGAGCGTGCATCGCCTGTCGTGGCGTTTGCACAAACAGGCGTTGCATGGACGAGCGCGATCGTCTCGCTCTCGTTGATCGCTGGGCTCATCTACTGGGGCGTTCATCTGACCGTCCGCGACGCCGAGGCGGTCCCGGTTATCCGTGCGATGACCACGCCCGCCCGCACGGCGCCGGATCTTCCCGGGGGCGAGGCTGCTGCGCATCAAGGTCTTGAGGTAAACGAGATCCTGGCCGGACGCGCGGCGAGCGAACCCGAGGAGAGCCGCCTTGCGCCGCCGCCGAGTGAGCTCGACGCCGCGCTCGCCCCCGCGCCCCTCGATCTCGATGCCGTCCCCGTGCCGAGCGGGGCGGGCGTGGCAGCGGCACCTCCAGAACCGCCGCCTGACGCCGCTGCACCGGCAGAGGCCGTGACAATCGATGATCTGGTGGAACAGGTCCTGTCGGGTGAGCCCGCTGCGGATGACGTACGCCCGCGCCCAAGGCCCGCGGCTTTGGAGGAACCGCCGGCCTCGCGTGCAGGCTACTTGCCAGTGGTCGAGGTCATGCCATCCGGGACGCCGGCGATCCAACTCGGGGCGTTCCAGTCTCTTGGAAGCGCGCAGGCCGCGTGGTCCCGCGTCTCCCAGCTCAATGACGATCTCCTCGCGGATCGCCTCGGGTTCGTGGAAGAGGCGCTTTGGTACGGTGAGACACGGTACCGCCTTCGCGCAGCGGGCTTCCAAACCTTCGGCGAAGCATCCGGCCTCTGCACGGCCCTCCGCCCGCGGGGGGTGTCTTGCGTCCCCGTGACGGTGCGTTGAGCATGCCGGCAGCAGCCGTTTTTGGCACCTCGGGGCTGGTATTGACCCTCGCCGAGCGCTCCTTTTTCCGCGATGCTGACCCTTGGGGCTTTATCCTCTTTGCCAGAAACGTGGAGAGCCCGGATCAGGTCCGGCGGCTGATCGGTGATCTGAGGGAGAGTGTCGGGAGAGATGCGCCGATCCTCATCGATCAGGAAGGGGGGCGCGTGGCGCGTCTCACGCCACCGATCTGGACCGGCTGGAGCAACGCGGGTGTCTTCGTCGATGGGATCGTGCCGGCAGCGCGTGCGGAAGCGATGCGCCTCCGCTATGCCGTGATCGGCGCTGAACTCGCGGACCTTGGCATCACCGTGAATTGCGCACCTCTCTGCGATGTTGCGCGACCGACGACTGTCCCGGCCCTCCGCGAACGGATGTATTCCAGCTTAGCGTCGGAGGTGGCGACCCTCGCGCGGTCCGTTGTGGACGGGCTCGCCGAGGCTGGTGTTCTAGCAGTCATGAAGCACGCGCCGGGCCATGGCCGTGCGACAGTCGACAGCCATGTGGGCCTGCCGAGGGTCACCGCACCGCGCGCGGAACTGGCGGAAGATCTTCAGCCGTTTCGAGCGCTGCGCGACCTCCCTTTGGCCATGACTGCGCACGTGGTCTTCGATGCGATTGATGCTGAGCGCCCGGCCACACACTCGCCCGATGTCATTTCCGTGATCCGAACGGAGATCGGGTTTCAGGGCTTGTTGATGACCGATGACATATCGATGGGCGCGCTCAAGGGCGATGTCGGCGGGCGAGCGGAAGCGGCCTTCGCCGCGGGGTGCGATGTCGTCCTCCACTGCAACGGCGATGCCGAGGACATGTGGGCCGCAGCGGCGACCGTTCCCCGCCTCAGCGGCCTTGCGGCGGCGCGGGCAGCGGCCGCACTCGCGCACGCGCCGCGCGGCGGTCCCATCGATCGCGACGCCGCGCTTGCGCGGATCGCGGCGGTGTCGGTCGCGTCGGCGGAGGGCCGGTATGCCTGACGATCAGCTTCAGGCGATCACGGAGAGGCGGGCGGCCGAAGCGCTCGTCGTCGATGTGGCGGGCTTCGAGGGTCCTCTGGACGTTCTTTTGACACTCGCGCGGACGCAGCGGGTCGACCTCCGACAGATATCGGTCCTCGCGCTCGCCGAGCAGTACCTGGGCTTTGTCGCGGCCGCGCGCCGCCTCCGAATAGAACTGGCGGCGGACTATCTCGTGATGGCGGCCTGGCTAGCATACCTCAAGTCACGCCTCCTGTTGCCACCCGATCCAAGCGCCGATGAGCCCTCGGGCGAAGATCTTGCGGCTCATCTGGCCTTCCAGCTCGAGCGACTGGAGGGCATCCGGCGGGTCGCGGCCATGCTGATGGCACGCGATCAGCTCGGCCGCGATGTCTTTGCCAGGGGCGCGCCGGAGACCCTCGCGACGCGGCGGACCGTGACGCACGAGGCGACCCTCCTCGACGTGATGAAGGCCTATGCGCGGATCAAGACCAAGGAGGCGTTCGAACCGTTTCACCTCCGGCGCGAGGCGGTCTACACGATGGAGGACGCGCTTGAGCGAATGCGCAGCCTCCTTGGCACGGCGCAGCACTGGTCCGAGCTCGCGGCCTTTTTGCCGGAGGGTTGGGATCAGAGCGGCCGCCGACGGCGCGCCGCTGTCGCTGCGACGTTTGCCGCAGCGCTGGAGCTCGTTCGGGACGGCGCTTTGGAGTTGCGCCAGGACCGACGCTTTGGGCCGATTGAACTGAAGGACAGATCGACGTGAGTGGAATGCTCGGCAGTCTGTTCGACACGCCGCCGCTGATCGAGCAGCAGCGGATGGTGGAGGCAATCCTCTTCGCGAGCGCCGCGCCCCTCACTCTCCGTGAGATTGCCGATCGGCTCCCAAAGGGTGCGGACCCCGAAGCGGCGCTTGCCGCTCTTGTCACGCACTATGAGAGTCGGGGTGTCCATCTGGTTCAAGTGGGCGAGGGCTGGGCGTTTCGCACGGCGGCCGATCTCGGCCACCTGATGACCCGCGAGCAGGTGGAGACACGGCGGCTGTCGCGCGCGGCGACGGAAACCCTTGCCATCGTGGCCTATCACCAGCCGGTCACGCGCGCCGAGATCGAGGAGATCCGCGGCGTCTCAGTCTCAAAGGGCACGCTCGACAATTTGATGGAGCTTCAGTGGATCCAACTTGGGCGCCGCCGTCAGAGCCCGGGGCGCCCGGTGACCTTTGTTGTCACGGACACCTTCCTCGACCATTTCGGCCTTGCCAGTGCGCGGGACTTGCCCGGTCTGAGTGAGCTGCGCGCCGCCGGTCTCCTAGACAGCCGTCCAACCCCCGGCACGGCCGACCCGGAGGCTTAGTCGACCGCCTCGACGGTCAGCGGGGCGCCGAGGTGGTAGCCTTGGAACATGCCCACGCCAAGGGACGACAGACAGTCAAGCTCCTGCGCCGTTTCAATGCCTTCCGCAACAAGATCCGCCCTGATGTCTCGGGCAAAGTGGACGAGGGCTGAGACGAGCGCCCGCCGCGCCGGGTCAGCTTCGATCGACACGGTTAGCGCGCGATCGAGCTTTATGATTTCCGGGGACAGTTGGAGGATGTGGCTCAGGCTTGCGAACCCTGCACCGGCATCGTCCACGGCAATCCGAACCCCACGGGTGCGGAGCGGCTCCAGCGCGTGGCGCAGCGCCGCGTAGTCGGTGACCTGCGCGTGTTCGGTGATCTCGAGGACCAACCGTTCCGGCACATGGTCGGCCAGCGCCGGTCCGAGGCCACCCGAGAGGATCGTCTGCGGCCCCGCGTTGACAGAGAGGTACGCGTCGACCGGCAGCTGATCGAGACCGGCGAGGGCAACGGCGATGGCGGCCAGCTCCAACTCTTCGCTCCGTCCGGCGCGGGCGGCGTCGGCAAACCATTGGTCCGGCGGCCGGCTCGGGGCGACTGCGAAGCGGGCCAGCGCCTCGAACCCGGCGGGCTTGGCTTGACCTGTCCGAAAGATCGGCTGAAACGCTGTGGTGATCGCCCCGTTGCGGAGGGCGAGATCGATCGTGCGCTCAATGTCGCGCTGTGCCGCGCGCGTCTCGAGCGCCGGCACAAGTCGGTCGGCAGCGACCCCGGCCACAGCCCGAAGTGTGCTGACGTCACGGTCGGTCAGCGTTGGATCGGGGTCCGACCGGAGGCAGCCAAACATGCCGAAGACCCGTCCGCTTCCGAGGACGACCGGAACGCTGATGTTGGCGCCGACGGGCAGCGCATGGGTCATGGCCTTGGCCAACGCAAGGGGTTCCTCACGCGTGTCGCGGATCAACTCAGGAAGGCGACCGGCCAGGACGTCCTGGCAGTAGGTCTCACTGAGCGGGAGCGTGCCCCCGGGGCGGACCGGCATCTGCACATGGGGCGCCTCAATATAGTGGTAGACGGCCGCGTTGCCCCGAAACTCCGACAGATAGGCGACGTCCATTTCAAAATGCGTGCGCGCGAAGTGAAGCGCGGATGCGACTTGACCGTCCGCGTCGCCCGAGCGGGCCACCACAGAGGCTGCGAGAATGTTGTCGTTCATTGCGCGTTCACACCATTGGTGTTGCCCGAGGGTAGAGAGATCAGATTAGCCCGCCGTTACCGGCGCTCGAAAGTGCTTTGACAGTTTGAGCCGTTGGCCCTGGTAGCTCGACCCGAGACCGCCGCCATAGAGGTGCTGAGGCGGCTCCAGCATACGTTCATAGACCAGGCGCCCGACGATCTGGCCGTGGCCGAGCGCGAACGGGGCCTCGTGACATCGCACCTCGAGCACGCCCCGTGCGCCGCGGCCCCCTGCCGCAGCATGGCCAAATCCCGGATCGAAGAACCCCGCATAGTGCACCCGAAACTCACCCACCATCGCAACATAGGGCGCCATCTCTGCGGCGCAGTCGGGGGGCACGTGGACGGCCTCGCGGCTCATCAGAATGTAGAACGCACCGGGGTCCAGGATGATGTGACCGCGCCGCGCGCTGACGGGCTCCCAGTACTCCTCGACGGGGTAGTGGTCGATCCGGGCGAGGTCGATCAGCCCGGTGTGAGGTTTGGCTCGCCATCCGGCGACCGCCGCGCCCTCGAGATCGACGGAAAACCCGAGACCGCCATCGATATGGGCCTCGCCATCCACAAGCTGTTCCGCCGCCTGGAGGGCGTGGAGGTCGGTGTCGTCGAGCCGCGCCTCCCCCCTGCGGAAGCGGATCTGGTTCAGGCGGAGGCCGGGCTCTGCCAGAACCGAGAAGGAGCGGGGCGAGACCTCGGCCCAAAGCCCTCCCGCGTAGCCGGGATCGACGCGGTCAAACTCCGTCCCGCGATCGGTGATCAGCCGCGTCAGCAGATCGAGCCGGCCCGTCGAGCTTTTTGCGTTTGCAGCCGCGGCGACATCCGGGGGAAGGGCGAGATGTTCCTCCAACTCAACAAGATAGACGCATCCCTTCTCAAGGACTGCGCCCCGGCCGAGATCGATCTCATGCATCGCGAACTCGGCCAATCGCGCCTCAAGAGCCGCGGCCCCGGGCAGAAACGATGCGCGGAGGCGCCATGCGCGCCGTCCCAGCCTGAGGTCGAGCGACGCGGGCTGGATCTGATCCGCCTTTATCGGCGTTGGCGCGGCAATCGCGCGCGCTTCAATCAGATGCGCAATGTGTCGGTCGGGGAGAACGGCCATCAAAAAGGGCCCCGGCATCTCACGCGCGGGGCCCCTTTGAGACCCATGGTCGGGCTAGCGAGATTCGAACTCACGACCTTTCGTCCCCCAGACGAACGCGCTACCAGACTGCGCTATAGCCCGCCGACGCGTATGTAGCCGCAAGGCGGTCGAGGGTGCAAGCGATGATCAGCCGGTCGACGTCATCCTGTCGCGCACCTGTGTGAGCTTTCCGATGATCGTCCTGATCTCATCGGCGCGCGCGCGCCGTGCCGGGTCCGGTGGGAACGGTCGTCGGGTCTTTCCGGCGGCATGTGCGAAGAGATCCACCTGGCTCTCATCCGCGCGCGCCTGCGGTTCTGGCACGACGAGGCGCGGGGTCCGGGGTGTGTCAGGCGTCGGGTCGTCGCAGGGCACCGAGAGCTCCTCAACTGGCGGCGCGGGGCGTTCGGTCAAGTTGATCGGGCCGAGTGCCGCAACATATTTCACGCCCTTTTCGCGCAAGATCTTTTGCACACCCTTAATGGTGTAGCCTTCTTTGTGAAGAAGATTGCGGATGCCGCAGAGCAGTTCGATGTCGCTTGGCCGGTAGTACCGCCGCCCTCCGCCGCGTTTGACGGGTTTGATCTGGGCGAACTTGCTCTCCCAGAACCTAAGTACGTGAGCGGGCACCTCCAGGATGCCTGCGGCCTCGCTGATCGTTCGAAAGGCCTCCGAGGATTTCTTGGTCGCCCCAGACTTGCGTTTCTCAGCGCTTGTTGCCGGCATCGACACGCTCTTTCATCAGGTGCGACGGGCGGAAGGTGAGAACGCGGCGGGGCGCGATCGGGACTTCCTTTCCGGTCTTTGGATTGCGCCCGACGCGTGCCGATTTGGTTCGAACGTTAAATGTGGCGAAGGAGGAAATCTTGACGCTCTCCCCGCGGACGAGCGCATCCGACATATGCTTGATCACAGCCTCTACAAGTTCCGCACTCTCCTTCCGCGAGAGTCCCACCTCTTGGAAGACTGCCTCGCTCAAGTCCATGCGCGTGAGAGTTGACCCGCTCATAATCCATCTGCCCCCATATAAGTCTCTGATAACGCTAATCACGCCAAGATCGGAGGTCAACTGTCCCGGCTCCGCCGGCCGACACTACCAGCGCAGTGTGGCCGCGCCCCAGGCGAGTCCGCCGCCAATCGCTTCCATCAGGAGGAGATCACCGCGCTCAAATCGGCCCGCCCGGTGCGCAACCGACAGGGCCAAGGGGATAGATGCGGCAGACGTGTTGCCATGATCCTGCACTGTGACCACGATCCGGTCCATCGGCACGCCGATTTTGGCGGCTGTTGCCTTGATGATGCGCAGATTGGCCTGATGGGGCACGACCCAGGTGACGTCCTCGACCCCGAGACCGGCGGAGGCGAGCGCTTCTTCCCCCGCCTCAGCCAGTTTTTGAACGGCGTGTTTGAAGACTTCGCGCCCTTGCATGCGCACGACACCGGTCGTTTGGGTGGTCGAAACGCCGCCATCGACATAGAGAAGGTCGTTGTAGCGCCCGTCCGAGTAAATCTTGGTCGACAAGATGCCGCGATCGCTCGCGCCGCGCCCGCCCGGTGTCGCCCCCAGGACAAGGGCACCGGCACCGTCGCCGAACAGGACCGCTGTGCTGCGGTCGCTCCAGTCGAGGATGCGACTGAAGGTCTCCGCTCCGATCACGAGGACCCGGCGGGCTTGACCCGAGACGATCAGCGCGTTGGCGTTGGCGAGCGCGTAGATGAAGCCCGCGCAAACTGCGTGCACATCATAGGCAAATCCCGCGCCCATCCCGAGGATGTGCTGCACCCGCGTCGCTGTCGCGGGGAAGGTCTGGTCCGGCGTGGCGGTCGCGAGGATCAGCGCATCGATGTCGCGCGCATCGAGGCCGGCATCGTCGAGCGCCATGCGCGCGGCAAAGATCGCAAGATCGGACGTGATCTCTCCATCTGCCGCAAAATGGCGCCTTTCGATCCCCGAGCGGGTTCGGATCCACTCGTCCGAGGTCTCGATTTGACCCTCGAACTCGGCATTCTCCACCACGCGTTGAGGCAGGTAGTGCCCGGCGCCGAGCGCCGCGGCCCGCAATTGCGTCATTCGTCAGGTTGCCTTCGCCCCGCTGCCTTGTTGCACTGCATCTTGGACAGGCCCGAGGCCGGATGCAACACGAGCCGCAACATGCTCCGCAAAGCCTGATCGCGCCAGACGGATGGCGAGCGCCAGGGCGGCCGCTACGCCGGTCGCATCCGCGGAGCCATGCGACTTGACGACCGTGCCGCGCAGACCGAGAAACACGCCGCCATTGACGCGCCGCGGGTCGATGCGCTTCCGAAGACGGCGCAGCGAGGTCCACGCAAAAAGCGCGCCGATGCGGCTGAACCAGGAATGGCGGAAGGCCTGCCCGGTCAAGTCCCCGATGATTGCTGCCGTCCCCTCAGCCGATTTGAGGGCCACGTTGCCCGTGAACCCGTCGGTCACGACGATGTCGACGGTCTCCGCAGCGATGTCCGATCCTTCGACAAAGCCGATATAGCTGAAGTCGCCGAGGGTCGCCGCGTCCGCGATGAGACCTGCGGCATCGCGGAGTTCCGGACGGCCCTTGTGATCCTCAGTCCCGACATTGAGAAGCCCGATCCGCGGCCGGGTGAGATCCAAGCCATGGCGCGCATAGGCCGCACCCATGATCGCATAGTTTCGAAGATCTGCCGCATCGGCGCGGATGTCGGCGCCGACATCAAGGACGACATTGTACCCGGATGGGTTCCGCGAGGGCCAAAGAACAGCGATCGCGGGCCGGTCGATCCCGTCGGTTGGCCGCAGCCGGAGAAGCGACAAGGCCATCAGGGCGCCTGTGTTGCCGCAGGATACACAGGCGGCGGCCTCGCCCTGCTCGACACTTGTGAGCGCGTTCCACATGGACGTGCCCTTGCCTTGGCGGAGTGCGCGGGAGGGTTTCTCGTCCATTGAGATCAACCTCGACACGTCTCGGATCTCGACATGGTCCGCGAGTTCTCCCGCCCGCGCCAGAAGCGGCTCGAACACTCCGCGCTCGCCATGAAGAAGAAAGGCGACGTCTGAGTTGCGCCGACGCACACGCTCCATTCCACCGACAATCGCGCCCGGGCCGCCCTCTGCCCCGAGGGCGTCTACGGAGATCACCGGCCCCTCCCGCTCAGTGGGCGCGCGTGGTGTCCTGTCGGGGGAGGTCAGCGGGATCAGGCCGCGTCTTCGTCGATGTCGATCTCATCGACCAGCGGGACAACCTCTCGGTCGTCATAATGACCGCAAGCCGCACACACATGGTGAGGGCGCTTCAACTCACCGCAGTTCGAACACTCGTTCGGGTTCGCGCCGAGCAAGGCGAGATGCGCGCGCCGCATGCCGCGCTTGGAGCGCGTGATCTTACTCTTGGGGACCGCCATGTCATCGTCCTCGTCTGTCGCGCGGACACCGTCCGCGGAGGCGCCGCATTACCCGGCCGCATTGGATATCAGATCCACACAACCTCGCGGCACTCAGAGTGGCGGACAATAGTCAGAATGGTGCGCGCTGCAAGGCCAATCTGGGGGTCACGGCTCTTCGTCGCTGATTTTCTTGGAGAGCGAGACGAGCGCGGCAAAAGGGCCCTCCCGATGCGCGTCCGTCTCTTTCTCGTAAGCGCTCTCCGGCAGCTCCGCCCCGTCGGCGCGCGGATAGTCCGGCATCGCCAGCGCCAGGGCCTCTATGGCGACCCCGCCGAGGTCCAGGATCTCGGGGAGCGGCTCGGTCTCAAGATCGTCCTCGGGGCCAAGCTCCGCACCATCCGGCAGGGGCGCGAGGTCAGGTGAGTACCGTCTGACGACCCGTGTCTCGACCCGCGTTGTGACCGGCACCAGCGTCAGAACGCAGGCCTGAGTGACGGTCGCGCCGAGATCTGTCGTGAGCTCCCACCCCGCCTTCTCGTGCGGTGCGAGCCGGCCGGAGAGCCGCAGCTTGCGAAGCCCGAGAAGGCCGAGCGCGTCGGCCGTCGCCCGACACTCCTCCTCCGTTGCCGTCTCCGAGATTGTGTGTGTGAGAGACGGCGCAAGCCCTCGAAGACGGAGCGGGCGCGAGAATGGGGTGACGGGGTCAAGAGGCTTCATCGCGTTGGGCCTGTGGAAAAACAGATGCGAACGGGCAACATCCAGGTGTTGATCCTCGGTGCGGGGCAGGCTACGCGTTCGATAAAACGTGGGTGTGACTTGTGAGACACGAAATCTCCAGATTGGTTTTCCTGGTGGCGGCCGCCGTCGCTCTGTTGCTGACGGCCTGCACACCGACAGTGCGGGTGCACGGTTTCGTGCCGTCTCCCACCGATCTCGAGCAGATTGAGCCCGGGCTCGACACCGTCGACAGCGTCTCCGAACGGATCGGCCGCCCTGCGAACTCCAATCTTCTCGGCGATCCGGTGTGGTACTATGTGCAAAGCCGAATGGAGCGGCTCACCTACAACTTGCCGCGCGAAACCGAACGCCAGGTTGTGGTGATCTCGTTCACCGAGGACGGTCTTGTCCAAGGAATTGAGCGCTTCGGTCTGGAGGACGGCCGCGTGATCGATCTCAACACCCGCGTGACGGTCACCGACACGGGACGGCTCAGCGCTATTCAGCAAATCCTCGGCAACCTCTTCAACGTCGACGTCGAGCAATTCGTGGGTCGCTAGGCTTTTTCATCTGCGGTCGCCTCAAAGGTCAACGCGACACCGTTCATGCAGTAGCGCTGACCCGTCGGCGCTGGTCCGTCCGGGAAGACATGGCCCAGATGAGCGTCACAACGGGCGCAAACGACCTCCGTGCGCCGCATGAACCAACTGTTGTCCTCGTGCTCTTGGACGGCGTCGGCATAAATCGGCGCATAGAAACTCGGCCACCCTGTGCCACTTTCGAACTTCGTTCCGGCGTCGAAGAGAGGGGCGTCGCAGCACACACAGCGAAACAATCCTGCCGATTTGGGGAAGTTGTCATGCGTTCCCGCCCGTTCCGTGCCCGCTTGGCGGGTCACTTTGTAGGCAAGAGGCGAGAGCTGCGCGCGCCACTCGGCATCTGTCTTCACAATTTTCGACATTGGTCCCCCGAATTGTTCACGCTTTCTGACTGGCGGCCTGCACTGCCCCCGCCAAGTCGTATATCCCTCACGATATGAACATGCTCAGGATGTAAGATGCAGCGAGGTCCGAGGCAATGGTGGGTGCGGGACGGGAAAAGTACAGCGCGCGGTTTGCCACGACTGTGGCGGACATCGATGCGGCGCTTGATCTTCGCAGCGTCTGCTTTCGAGGCGGCACCGGCGACGACCGCGATCAGTTC
Organism: Pseudomonadota bacterium; assembly: GCA_039193505.1. Lineage (GTDB taxonomy): Bacteria > Pseudomonadota > Alphaproteobacteria > Rhodobacterales > Rhodobacteraceae > Algicella. The sequence continues at coordinate 13,022 of JBCCWM010000015.1, forward strand.
GACGGCCTGTGCCGCCATGTCGTCGTCGAGGACACGCAGACCGGAGCCGTGGTGTGTTGCTTTCGGATCCTCCCGCTCGACGGTGGGGCGGCAATCGGCCGTTCCTACGCTGCACAGTTCTACGATCTCGGAAACCTCTCAGCTTTTTCCGGACCCGTGATGGAGATGGGGCGGTTCTGCATCGCGCCGGGCGCAAGGGACCCGGCCATTCTGCGCACGGCGTGGTCGGCAATGACAAGGTTCGTCGATGAGCACGGCGTCGAGCTCCTCTTTGGCTGCTCGAGCTTTCAGGGCACGGAGGCGGAGCGCTACATGGACGCGTTTGCGCTCCTCAAAGAGCGCCACCTCGCGCCGAGGCGCTGGTTGCCGCGGGCCAAGGCGCCTCGGGTCTTCCGGTTTGCGTCGCGTCTGAAGCTCAACAAGCCGAACCTCAAGTTGGCGATGAAGGGAATGCCGCCGCTTTTGCGCTCCTACTTGGTGATGGGGGGATGGGTGTCGGATCACGCGGTCGTCGACCACGACCTCGACACTTTGCACGTCTTCACGGGGCTCGAGATCAAGGCCGTCCCGCCCGCGCGGAAGCGGCTGCTCCGTGCGCTGGCGTGAAACAATCCGGGGTTGAGCGGGCCGGCATGCCGCCGCCTAAATCACTCACATTCGAACATTTGTGCGCAATTAACCGCCGAAGCCGCCATCGTTGATCGCGCCGCGACAGTCGCGTATGACCTGCTGTCGAGGGACTTTGGGAAAGGTGGGATCCGGTGCTGAGAGTAATTGCAACTGCCGTTCTGCTTGCGGCACCGATTGGTGCGCATGCCGCCTGCGAGCCGGGCGAAGTCAAGGCAACGATGAGCGTAGTGACAGCGCTCCAGGGCCATCCGAAAGGGGAAGCGGCGCTCGCTCTGGCGGAGCGGGTGAACACTCAGCTCAATGGCCGGATGTGTATGGAAGTGTTCGGCCGGGCCGAGCTCTTCGACGATGATGAAGCGCTCGTGGCGCTCCTCGACGGCCGCCTGCAGCTCGCTGCCCCGTCACTGTCGAAGTTTGAGCAGTACACAAAGGCCTTCCGGCTCTTCGATCTGCCGTTCCTGTTCGATGGTCCGGTTGAAGTGATGAACTTCCAGAACTCGCCGACAGGTCAGCAGATGCTCTCAGTGCTCGACCCCTCGGGCCTGACGGCGATGGGGTTCTGGACCAATGGCATGAAGCAGATGTCGGCCAATCGGCCGCTGGTGATGCCCGGCGACGCAGAGGGGCTGACCTTCCGGATCCAGCCCTCCGACGTGATCGAGGCGCAGTTCGAGGCGCTCGGCGCCGAAACGAAGCGTCTTGCCTTCTCCAAGGTCTACGACGCGCTGGTGTCTGGCGAGGTGCAGGGGCAGGAGAACACGTGGTCAAACATCTATGGCAACAATTTCTATAAGGCTCAGGACGGCGTCACGGCCACGAATCACGGCTATCTGGGCTATTTGGTGGTCACGAGCGGCGCGTTTTTGGACAGCCTGGACCCGGTGCTGCGCGACGAGTTCCTGCTGCTCTTCGAGCTGACCAGCCACGAATACAATGGGTTCGCCTACGAGACCAACGAGGCGCGCGCCCTCGACGTGTGGCGGCAAACCCAGAAAGTGGTCGAGCTCTCCGAAGATCAGGTCGCAGCGTGGCGCGAAGCCTTCACGCCGGTCTACGAAATTTTCGGTCCCGAGATCGGCTTTGACCTGATCGCCGAGGCGCAACGGTTCAACGCAAGCGCTCCGCTGCAGTTCGGCGACGCCCCGCCGCGGGGAACGACAATCGTGAGACGTGGAACGATTGTGACGCGCAACGAGACCGGCGGCGACGGCGTTCAACCCATCAGCGGGCGTATTCTCCAAGTTAGTCCCTGACCCGAGCGCGGCGGGCGGCCAAGGCGTTGCCCGCCCGCCCGCGCCCAATCCGGACTATTGCGCCCTGTAGGGCTCCACATATTGCAGCGCCATGTCCCACGGAAAAAAGATCCAAGTGTCCTGAGACACCTCCGTGATGAACGTGTCGACCATCGGTCGGCCCTTTGGTTTGGCGTAGACGGTTGCGAAATGCGCTTTCGGGTAGAGCCTGCGGATCAGCTCCAAGGTGCGCCCAGAATCGACCAAGTCGTCTATGATCAGGATCCCGGTGCCGTCGCCCATCAGCTCTTCGTTCGGGGCCTTGAGGACGACCGCTTCCGACTGGGTTTGATGGTCGTAGGAGCGGACGCTGATCGTGTCGACGGTGCGAATGTCGAGTTCCCGCGCGACGATCATCGCCGGTGCCATCCCGCCGCGCGTTACGGCGACCACGGCCGTCCAGGTGCCGCCCGCACCCGGCCCGTCATTCTCCAGCCGCCAGGCGAGTGCCCGAGCGTCCCTGTGGATCTGGTCCCACGAGATGTGGAACCCTTTTTCATGGGGCAAACGCTCGCTCATCTGGTGTGCCTTTCGATCGGCTGGCGGGTTCGACTACTGTGCAGGTGAGACGAAGGTCCACACCCCATTGCGGTTTTCAAACACTGACTCGACGGTCTCAAGCGACATCACGCCGAGAAGAAGCTGCATCATTGGGTTGTCTGGCATGGCGCTCGCCATGGACGCGCGCCAGCGGCAGCGTTGCCGGGTCGCGCTGATCGTTGTGCATCCAAAGACCGTGATGTCGCCGGCGCGGATCCCCATCGCCGACCCGCTGGTCATCCCGCCCCCCGTCATCACACAGGCGAGCGCATCGAAGACCGTGCCCCTGTCAAGCCGGTCGCACCCCGATGCAAGGGCATCGAGGGTTCGGTTATGGCGTTCGATCCTCGCCATGATCGCCCGTTTGATGTCGGCATACGGCCCCTCGATCTTCGGCTCAGTCGAGGGCGGTGGGCGAAGTCCCGCCTGATCCCGCGGGAGAAGTTCCTGCCTTGGTGGGTCTCGGTCCGGCGGCGGTGGGACCCGGATCTCGGACGCAATGTTCGGATCCTGCGGCTGCACTCTCGGGGCCACGGGAAGCGTTCGCGGGTCGACAGCCGATGTTCTCGGCTCAACCGGGGCAGGGGGCTCGTGTTGCGGACTTTCGGCCAGGGGCCTGATGGGCGCGGCAGCCCCGTCCGCGTAGACGACCAGCGTGCTCACCGTGAGCCGGTCTCCCAGGCTCTCGACCACGTCGTCCAGTGTTTCTGCGGTCTCCGAGGCCGTTGCATCCCAACGCGCCCCGAGAACCAAAATCCGGTCATGCTGGACCGTCACAGGGAGGAAGTCGGTCTTGCCCGTGTTGAGGCTTGCCTCGCTGAATCCCGACTCAGTGTTGCAGGCGAGGGTCCTCTCGAAGGTCGTGTTCTGGTGTCGGACTGCGCTCTTCAAAACCACGCAGGCACTTAGGTCCTCTGAGCTCGGCACATCCTCGAAGCTATCGGTAAGAAAGTGGATCCCCGCCGTGCCACGGTAGATGCGGGCCGAAACCACGGCGGATCCGTCCGTCGACGGGACACCAATGTGCATCCAGCTTTGCTCCGGCACCGCGAGCCCCGGGAAGAGATCTTCGACCCGGTCCGGGTCGTCGACGACCTCGGAAAAGGGGATCTCGGAGGGGAGGCAAGCCCCAAGAAGGAGGCTCGCAGCGACGGCGAGCGGTGCACGGAAGAGTGGGCTCACAATCGGCTCCTCTGAACTCAAGTCACACTTCACGCTACTTCCGGCCGGAGACGACGTCGATGTCGGGTGCGTCCTCGGCCTTCATGCCGACGATGTTATAGCCCGCATCGACATGGTGAACCTCCCCTGTCACGCCCGAGGAAAGATCGGAGAGGAGGTACATCGCGGATTTGCCAACCTCTGTCTGGTCGACGTTTCGGCGGAGCGGCGCGTTCAACTCGTTCCACTTCATGATGTAGCGGAAATCGCCGATGCCGGAGGCCGCCAGCGTCTTGATCGGGCCGGCCGACAGGGCGTTCACCCGGATCCCCTTGGGTCCAAGGTCCATCGCCATGTACTTGACCGACGCCTCGAGCCCTGCCTTCGCAACCCCCATGACGTTGTAGTGCGGCATCACCCGCTCTGCCCCGAAATACGTGAGGGTCAGAAGGGCGCCGCCCGGCGGCATCATCTTTTCCGCCCTCTGCGCAACCGCGGTAAAAGAGTAGACAGAAATCGACATCGTCATCGAGAAGTTCTCGGGCGAGGTGTCGACATAGCGTCCGCGAAGCTCGGTTTTGTCCGAAAACCCAATCGCATGGACCACGAAATCGAGGCTTCCCCAGCGCCCGGAGATGTTCTCGAAGACGGCGTCGATCGACGGCGCATCGGCAACATCGCAGGGCAACACCAGGTCGGAACCGAGGCTTTCGGCCAGCGGGAAGACACGCTTGCCAAGCGCCTCGCCTTGATAGGTGAAGGCCAGCTCCGCGCCTTCTGCCGCACATGCTCTGGCGATCCCCCAGGCGATCGATTTGTCGTTGGCGAGACCCATGATCAAACCGCGCTTGCCGCTCATCACTCTCTGTGCCATGAGATCCTCCCGCCCCTCCAGTCTGCGCTTGACCGTCTAGTCGAAAGGATGGAGGGCATCAAGCAACGGCGGATAAAGGGATTGAGCGACACGATGAGCGAGCTGAGAGAGCCCCCATTTGCGGGCGACGATCCCCTTGCCTTGATCTCAGACTGGCTCGACGAGGCGACCGCGCTTGAGCCGAACGACCCCAACGCCGCGGCCTTGGCCACCGTCGCCGAGACCGGCATTCCGAGCGTCCGGATCGTTCTGGTCAAGGCGATCGAGGCCAGTTCCGTGGTCTTCTACACGAACTACGAGAGCCGGAAAGCGCGCGAGCTCGACAGCTCCGGCACCGCCGCGATCTGCTTCCACTGGAAATCGCTCCGCCGCCAGATCCGGCTCGTCGGCGCTGTCGCGCGCGAGGAGGGGCCGGACGCGGATGCGTACTACGCCTCCCGCTCGCTCGGCAGCCGTCGCGGGGCATGGGCCTCGGCCCAGTCAACGGAGATCGCCGATCGCTCCGTGCTGGAGGCCCGTGTGGCTGAGATTGAAGCAGAATTCGGCGACAATCCGCCGAAGCCACCCTTTTGGGGAGGGTACCGTCTCACACCACTCGAGGTTGAATTTTGGGCAGATGGTGCATTTCGTCTCCACGACCGGTTCGTTTGGCGGCGCACATCAGCCGATGACGCATGGTCAATCGCGCGGCTCAGCCCATGAACCGGAAGGCTTCAACTTTGTTCTTGCAACCCCCTGATCGGCCGCTATCTTTCAGCCCACAGTCATCGTATGTGTTCCTGTGCCAGAATACGATTGCTGTTCTGCTCGTATTGGTGTGGATGCAGCCGGCCGTGGCTGACGACAAGATACTTAGTGTTCCCGTTCAGCTACCATGTGGATAAAAGGGCAGTGGTTGGGTCGGATGCGGAACGCAACAAAAAGACTACGGGATGTGGTGCCATTATGATGAAGGGGCACGTGAAGTGGTTCGATACGACGAAAGGTTACGGTTTCGTCGTTGTTGACGACAATGGCGGCGACGTTTTGCTCCATGCAAATGTCCTGCGCAATTTCGGTCGAAGTTCCGTCGCCGAAGGCGCCCGGATCACGATGGAGGTCCAAGGGACCGAGCGTGGCAGACAGGCGGTCGAAATCCACGACATCGAGATGGTGGCCGAAGCGGAGGTGCCTCGCCCCGAGGAGCCGGAGCAAAGCGGTGAGGCACCGCTCCAACCGGCGCGCGTCAAGTGGTTCGACAAGGCCAAGGGCTTCGGCTTCGTGAACGCGTTTGGCGACCCGGAGGACATCTTCGTTCACATGGAGGTGCTCCGCCAATTCGGTCTGTCGGATCTCCTGCCGGGGGAGGCAGTCTGCGTGCGCTGCCGTCGCGGGCCTCGGGGCAAGACGGCCTCCGAAGTGCGATCATGGGATTTCGCCGTATCAGCCAACGTTCGGCTCGGTTCGTGATCCGGAGTATCGGCCTCGCGGCCATCCTGAACCTTTGTGTCACGGCAGCACTCGCGGTGTGTCAGCCGGATGTGCTCGACATCCGGCAGAATGGCAGCGAATTGAGGTTCCAGGTGGAGGTTGTCGACACTCCCGAAAGCCGTGCTCAGGGGCTCATGTTTCGGGAGGAGATGGCCCAGTTCTCGGGCATGTTGTTTGTCTACGACCGGCCGCAACGCGTGGCCTTCTGGATGAAGAACACATTGATCCCCCTCGACATGGTGTTCGTGGGGGCCGATGGCGTGGTACGACGGGTGCACGCCAATGCCATCCCTGGCGACTTGACATCCATTCCCGGGGGCGACGACATTCAGTTTGTGCTTGAGATCAATGGTGGTCTTGCGGCGAAGCTTGGGCTGAGCGCCGGTGCGGAACTGCGGCACCCGGCGATTGCGAACGGTGCGTGGCCCTGCTGACCGGTCAGCCGAGCGTGACGCGGTAGCGCACACCATCCGTCCGACACCAACTCTCGCGGAACTCGATTGGCTCGGCTCGGGCGTCAAAGGCGATGCGTTCGATCCCGAGAAGCGGCGCGCCCGGCGCAAGGTCGAGAGAGACTGCGATGTCGGGCGGGGCGGCTGCGGCCATCAGGCGGTCTTCCGCCCGCACGACCGTCACGCCCGCGAGGCTTTGATAATGGCTGTAGAGCGCGTTTGGCAGGTTCGTGGCAGCGCCCGGCTCGGGAAAGCGCGCTGGGTCGAGATAGACCCGCTCAATCAGGGTCGGCACCCCTGCCAGTGCCCGCCGTCGATCGATCCGCCAGAGAAGGCGTGCGCCTGTGCCGAGCGCCGCGGCCGGCTCCGAGGGTGGCGCCACCAGATCGAGGCTTTGGCTAAGTGGCTCCGGGATCAAAGGTGCACCGTCAATGCCCTCGAAGCGGAAGAAGTGGAAATGCGCGCGCTCGGCCGTTTGCTCGGGAACGAACGTCCCGCGCCCTTGGCGACGCTCCACCAAATGGTCTGCGGCGAGCTGGTCCAGTGCCTTTCGGACCGTCCCTTGGCTCACTCCGATCTCGGCGGCGAGTGCCATCTCCGAGGGCAGCGCCGCACCCGCAGTCCAGAAGCCGCTGACGATCCGCTCGAGGATCACCTCGCGGACTTGGGCGTAGAGCGGTCGGGCCTCGGCTTTCATAAGCCCTCCGTAGCAGTCTTGCCGGAGCGCGTAAATTGTGTTGTAAGATGTCTTATACAAGACTTGGGAGGGACGAATGGAGCATCCTCATCTTCTGGTCCACGATCAGCGCGACAATGTCGGCGTCGTGGTGGTCGAGGGCCTTGCCGCCGGCACGGATATGTTGGGCGTGGTGACCGCCGACAACTCGGACTTTCGGCTGACCGCGAAAGCCGATGTGCCGATCGGGCACAAAGTGGCGCTGACGCCGCTGAAGGCGGGTGACACGGTCGTCAAATACGGTGAGGACATTGGCCGGATGATCGGCGATGCCGAAGAAGGCGGCCACGTCCACGTCCACAACCTCAAAACCAAGCGCTGGTGATCCCCATGTTTGATGCATCTGAGACGACGGTTCAGGCCTGGCGGCGCGAGAACGGGCGCGTCGGCGTCCGGAACCACGTGATCATTCTGCCCGTGGACGATATTTCGAACGCGGCCTGTGAGGCCGTGGCCAACAATGTCAAAGGCACGATGGCTCTGCCGCACGCCTATGGACGGCTGCAGTTCGGCGAGGATCTGGAGCTCCACTTCCGGACGCTGATCGGGACGGGTGCCAACCCGAACGTTGCCGCCGTTGTCGTGATCGGGATCGAGCCCGGCTGGACGGGGCGCATTGTCGAGGGCATCGCTGCAACGGGCAAACCGGTCGCGGGCTTCTCAATCGAGCAGAACGGCGATTTCGAAACGATCCGCGCGGCCTCCTGGAAGGCCAAGGAGTTCCTGCACTGGGCGACCGAACTCCCACGGGAGACCTGCCCGATCACGGATCTCTGGGTCTCGACCAAGTGCGGGGAGAGCGATACGACGACCGGGCTCGCCTCCTGTCCAACGGTCGGCAACATGTATGACAAGATGCTGCCCGCTGGGATCTACGGCTGCTTTGGGGAGACATCGGAGATCACGGGCGCCGAGCATCTCTGTCGGGCGCGCGCGGCCCATGACGAGGCCGGCGAGAAGTTCATGGCGCTCTTTGATGCCTATCAGAACGACGTGATCGAGCCGCACAAGACATCGGATCTGTCAGACAGCCAGCCGACCAAGGGCAACATCGAGGGAGGGCTCTCGACGATTGAGGAGAAAGCGCTCGGCAATCTTGAGAAGATCGGGCGCACGTCGACCTATATCGATGCCCTCGGGCCCGCCGAGGCGCCGGGGAAGGGGCCGGGGCTTTACTTTATGGACACAAGTTCCGCCGCGGCGGAGTGTGTGACCCTGATGGCGGCGGCGGGATATGTCGTGCACACGTTCCCCACGGGGCAGGGCAATGTCGTCGGAAACCCGATTGTGCCGGTGATCAAGATCTCCGGCAATCCGCGGACGCTGCGGACGATGTCCGAGCATATCGATGTCGATGTGACGGGGGTTCTGACCCGTGAAATGACCATCGATCAGGCGGGCGATGCGCTCATCGACATGATCCGGCGGACGGCAAACGGTCGGGCGACCGCGGCCGAGGCGCTCGGTCACCGCGAGTTTGTGATGACCAAGCTCTACCGCTCCGCCTGACGTCCGCCCCGCCCGGGGCGCGCCCACCCGAAGGACCGGTGCGCGAGCCCCATGGGCAGCGCCCACCCACCCCGCGCCCCGACCGGGGCGGACCAGACCCGGAGGCCCGCTATGGCCGCATCGACACGTCTGACCCTTGGCGAGGCGGAGACACTGGTGGTCGCGGCCCTCTCGGGCGCGGGGGCATCGATGGATCAGGCCGAACCAACGGCCGCGGCGCTTCTGCGGGCTGAGGCGGACGGCCAGAGCGGTCATGGCCTCTCCCGTGTGCCGAGCTATGCAGTGCAGCTAGCCTCGCGCAAAGTCGTGGGGGAAGCTGTGCCGCGGCTTGAGGTGATCCGGGACGGGCTGGTGCGCGTCGACGCAGATCACGGCTTTGCCTATCCCGCGTTTGAGTTGGCGTTGCCGGAGGTTGAGGCACGGGCGCGTCGGCTTGGAATTGCGGCGGCAGCCGTCCATCGCTCCCACCATTTCGGCGTGGCCGGGCACCCCTGCGAGCGGCTGGCGGAGCGTGGGTTGGTGGCGTTCGTCTGGGGAAACGCGCCGAAGGCGATGGCGCCTTGGGGGGCGAAGACGGCGATCCTTGGAACCAACCCGATCGCGTTCGCAGCGCCGATGGCCGATGCGCCGCTTGTGATCGACATGGCCCTGACCACGGTCGCGCGGGGCAAGATCCTCGCGGCACGGGAGACGGGAGACGCGATCCCGGAGGGCTGGGCCCTTGGCCCGGATGGGGCGCCGACGACGGATCCGGCGCTGGCGCTCCAGGGGACGATGGCACCTGCGGGCGGCGCGAAAGGTGCTGCGCTCGCGCTGATGGTGGAGGTGATGTCGGCCTGTCTCGCGGGCGGGGCGCTTGGGGCGGTGGCGCCGTCGCTCTTCGGTGCGGAGGGAGGACCGCCGAATCTCGGCCAAGTGATCCTTGCCATTGATCCCGAACCGGCGTCAGGCGGTGTGTTTGCGGAGCGGATGGCGGCCCTCGTGGAGCTCTTTGGGGCGGCTGAGGGCGCTCGCTTGCCGGGCACGCGACGTCTTGAGGCCAGGCAGCGTGCCAGGGCCGAGGGTCTCCAGGTGAAGCCGAAACTCTTGGCTGAGATCGAGCGGCTGGCAGGGCAGGGCGCATGATCCGGACCGTCGGGCACATTGACGGGCGGGAGGTGCGCGAAGCCCGTCTCGAAAGCGGCGCCGCGCGGGTGGCGGTCTTGAGCTACGGCGCTGTGATCCGGGACTGGCGTGTGGCGGCGGCGGGTCGGGAGGTTCCTTGCGTCCTCGGCTTTCCGGATGTCGCCGCCTATCCCGCGCACTCCAAATCATTCGGGATCATCGCGGGTCGCGTTGCGAATCGGATCGCCGGTGCGCGCTTCCCTCTGAACGGAGAGATCGTGCAGCTTCAGCCCAACGAAGGGCGGACCCATCTCCATGGCGGCCCGATCGGGCTCGGCAAGCGGATATGGGAGATGGAGGCGGACGGTGCCGGCGTGCTCCTCCGCTATGACAGCCCCGATGGTGAGATGGGCTATCCGGGCCGGGTGCTGTTCGAGGTGCGCCTGCGCCTCGACGGTCCGCGTCTTGCCTTTGAGATGCGCGGGGCGCCGGATCGCCCGACACCGATCAACCTGGCGCAACACAATTACTACAACTTGAACGGCCAGGGTGACACGCGGGGCCATCGACTGCGGATTGCGGCCTCGCGATACACGCCGGTGGATGCGGAGTTGATCCCAACCGGTGAGATGGCCTCGGTCGCAGGCATGCATCTCGACTTTCGAGCCCCTGCACCGGTCGATCCAGCGGGAGACGGGATCGACCTCAACCTGGTCTTGGACGAGCGGGATACCCGTCAGGAGGCGGCCGTGCTGGCGTCACCCGAGAGCGGGCTCCGCTTGTCGCTCTTCACCGACCAGCCGGGCCTGCAGCTCTTCAATGCGCCGCGTATGGAGATCGCCGTGCCGGGGCATGACGGGGCGCGCTACGGTGCCTTCGGTGGTATCTGTCTTGAGCCACAGCATTTTCCCGACAGCCCGAACAAGCCCGACTGGGCGAGCATTCTAGCGACGCCCGAGCGTCCCTACGTGCAGCGCCTCGCCGTCGAGATCGGTCCGGGGACGCTCTAAGCGCTGAGGCGGTCTGCGACCCAGCGGTGGAACAAGTGCGTCGGCCCGTCCATGGCGGGCGAAAAGCGCCCACCGTCGAAATGAGGCGCGCGCCTGCCCTGTTGCATGCCTTCGACGACAAAAATGTCCTCCTCGAAGACCTCCTTCCAAAGCGCTGCGTTCCGGGCGCGGAGTGGGGCGAAGGCCTCACCTGTCGCCGCCTCTGCGGTCGTGTAGAAGATCTCCACCCGCTCGCGTGTGCGCTCGTGGCTCTCCGGCGCGAGGAGGATGGCGAAGGTGTGGTCGCGATGAAGACCGAGGAGGACATTCGGGTAGAGCCCCACATACTCCGCGTTCCGGTC
>JBCCWM010000016.1:0-23222 GCA_039193505.1 Pseudomonadota bacterium
CGCCTTCTCCTGGTTTCCCATGCAAAGATTGCAGCCCGGACGCTCCAGATAGAGGATGTTCTCATACTCTGTCCGCGCCGTCGTTTTCGGTGCGTCGTCGTCGAACTCAAACCCGCAATACTTGCGAAGGATGTCCCAGTCGCCCTCTTCCTTCAACTCGTCGATGATGTTGTAGGTCGGTGCGGCCACGACCAGCGGCGCTTGGAACTTGACCGCGCCGTACTCCATTTCGAGGTTTCGCAGCATCTGGGCCACGATTTTGATGTCACCCTTGTGCACCATGCAGGATCCGACGAAGCCGAGGTCCACCTTCTTCTCGGCCCGGTAGAACGAGATCGGGCGGATGGTGTCGTGGGTGTAGCGTTTGGAGACATCGGCGTTGTTCACGTCGGGGTCCGCGATCATGGGCTCGACGATCTCGTCGAGATCGACGACGACTTCGGCGAAGTATTTCGCTGTGTCGTCCGGCGCCAGAGCCGGCTTCGCGCCGGAGCGGATCTCGGCGATGCGCCGGTCCGCGATCTCGATCAGACCCGCGAGCATCTCGACATCGTTGTCCATGCCTTTCTCGATCATGATCTGGATGCGCGCCTTGGCGATCTCGAGCGAGCCGATCAAGGTCTCGTCGTTTGAGATGCAGATCGAGGCCTTGGCCTTCATCTCCGCCGTCCAGTCGGTGAACGTGAAGGCCTGATCGGCGAGGAGCGTGCCGATATGGACCTCGATCACGCGGCCTTGAAAGACGTTGTCGCCGTGCTGAGCCAGCATCTGGGCCTGGGTCGCATGGACGACATCGCGGAAGTCCATATGGGCGGCCATCTCGCCCTTGAAGGTCACTTTGACCGATTCCGGGATCGGCATCGTCGCCTCACCCGTGGCGAGTGCCAGCGCGACGGTGCCGGAATCGGCGCCGAAGGCGACCCCCTTCGACATCCGTGTGTGGCTGTCGCCGCCGATGATGATCGCCCAGTCATCGACTGTGATGTCATTCAGGACCTTGTGGATCACGTCGGTCATCGAGTGGTAGACACCCTTCGGATCGCGCGCTGTGATCAGCCCGAATTTGTGCATGAAGGCCATCAGGCGCGGCGTGTTGGCCTGCGCCTTCCGATCCCAGACCGAGGCCGTGTGACAGCCCGACTGATAGGCGCCATCGACGCTCGGCGAGAGGACGGTCGCGGCCATTGCCTCGAGCTCCTGGCTCGTCATCAGGCCGGTGGTGTCCTGGCTGCCGACAATGTTGACTTTCACCCGAACGTCCGAGCCTGCGTGGAGCACTTTGCCGGGCGTTGCGCCGCGCGCGTTGGCGTTGAAGATCTTCTCCACCGCCGTCAGACCCTGACCCTCGTGGCTGATCTCCTTCGACGGCGCGAAGGCCGATTTGAGCGGGATCCCCAGTGCCTCGCAGGCGAAGGTCTGAAGCTTCTTTCCGAAGACGATCGCGTAGGAGCCGCCAGCCTTCATGAACTCCGTCTTCTGGGGGGTGAAGGAGCTCGCCAGGTCCACAAGCTCCTCAGAGCCATCGGCGCTGTAGAGCTTCTTCTTCCGGGTGTTGATCTTCAGAACGGTGCCGGTCTCGACCGAATAGCGCTCTTCGAGGATCGGGTTCCCGTCATTGTTCAGGATCGGCTTGCCGTCCTCGCTCAGCTTTTTCACCCAGTTCTTCAGATCCACGCCGATGCCGCCGGTCACCCCGACGGTGGTCAGGAAAATCGGCGAGATGCCGTTTGTCCCCGCGACGACGGGGGCGATGTTCACGAAGGGCACGTAGGGGCTCGCCTGCTTGCCAGTCCAGAGGGCCACGTTGTTGACGCCCGACATCCGAGAGGAGCCGACGCCCATCGTGCCCTTCTCAGCGATCAGCATCACGCGCTTTCCCGGATGCTGAAGCTTCAGCGCCTCAATCTCCTTTTGCGCCGCCTCGGAGATCATGCACTTCCCGTGGAGCTCACGGTCGGAGCGGGAATGGGCCTGGTTGCCGGGCGAGAGGAGATCGGTCGAGATGTCGCCCTCGGCGGCGATATAGGTCACGACGTCGATCTCTTCCTCGACCTCCGGCAATTTGGTGAAGAATTCGGCGTCTGCGTAGCTCTCGAGAATGTCCGTCGCCACCGCGTTGCCGGCGTCATAGGCCGCCTTCAGACGGTCGGTGTCCGCTTCGTAGAGGAAGACTTGCGTCTTCAAAACGTCGCCCGCTTGCGCCGCCAGATCAGCACGGTCGCCGAGTGCCACGTCCAAGAGCACCTCGACTGACGGGCCGCCCTTCATATGGGACAGAAGCTCGAAGGCGAACTCCGGCGTGATCTCCTCCACGAAGACATCACCGAGGACGATCTCTTTGAGGAACTGCGCTTTGACGCCCGCCGCGCTCGTCGTGCCAGGCAGCGAGTTGTAGATGAGATAGTGCAGAGAGTCCGCGCGATGCGGATGGTCCCGGTCTTTGATCTGCTCGATGAGCTCCGCCGTCAGCGCGCCGTCGTCGATCGGTTTCGGGCTCAGACCTTCACCCTTGCGGGTTTCGATTTCGTCCAGATACGCTGCAAAAAGGCTCATGGCTTGTTCCGCTGTGTGTGATGTCAATATCGGGGACGGTCGGGCGTCTGGAGGGCCTCCGCTATTTGTATGCATTAGTATACACTGGGCGCCGGCGAGTCAAGTCACGACACCGCGACAATTTGTTTCGCGCTTGCCAGGGTACCACATGGGCGACCGCCCCTTAAGCCGATGACTTGTCTCACCGACCCGAGTTTCCTAAGGCTAGCGCCGAACCACAGCCGAGGGGTTACCATGAAGGTCCATTCTGTCAGCCTGGTGAACGCGCTGACCCTGATCGTGGCCTCGCTCTGGGCCTATGTCGACATTGCGATGAAATCGGTCACGGCGCTGATCCCGGCGGTGTTCGGTGTGCTCCTTCTCCTCTGCTATCAAGGCATCAAAACGGAGAACAAAGTGATCGCGCACATCGCGGTGGTGCTGACGTTCATTCTGATCGTGGCTCTCGTGCGACCGTTCGGCTCCGCGCTCGGGAGCGGTGAGGTCATACCGATCCTGCGCACGAGTGCCATGATGCTGACCTCGGTCGTGGCAGTGGTCTTTTTCATCAAAAGCTTCCGCGACGCGCGCCGCGCCAGAAACTGAGCAAAAGCCTCCCCTTGAGCACCATCACCCGCTTGTTTCCCGGCCTCTTCGCGGTCGCCATGATCGTGCTCGCGGCCCAGTTCGTGTCGGACCACTACGGTGCGCCGGCGATGCTGATGGCGCTTCTCTTCGGAATTGCGCTTCACTTCCTGTCGGAGGAGGCGCAGCCGCGCCCGGGCATCGACTTTGCTGCCCGCACGCTTCTGCGTCTCGGCGTTGCGCTTCTGGGGCTCAGGATCAGCACCGAAATGGCGCTCTCTCTTGGGCTCGAAACGGTGGGCTTCGTCATCGGCGGCGTCATTGCCACGATCCTCTTCGGACTGACGGTCTCGCGCCTCTTCGGGTTCGGACGGAAGTTTGCCTTCCTCTCCGCGGGGTCGGTGGCGATCTGCGGCGCCTCGGCGGCAATGGCGATCTCGGCCATCCTGCCCCGCGATGAGCGGAGCGAGGACCGGCTGGTCTTCACCGTGGTGGGCGTCACCATCCTGTCCACCGTTGCGATGATCGCGTACCCGATCCTGGCCGAGGGTCTCGGCCTCTCGCCGGTTGAGACGGGCGTGTTTCTCGGCGCGACGATCCACGACGTCGCTCAAGTGGTGGGCGCGGGCTTTTCTGTGTCGGACGAGACCGGTGAGATCTCAGCGGTGGTCAAGCTGATCCGTGTTGCGATGCTGGCGCCGGTGATCATCATCGCAGTGCTCCTCATCCGCCAGCAATCCGCGCCGAGCGCTGAGCGCCCCCCCTTGGTGCCGGTGTTCGTCATCGGCTTCCTTGTCCTCTTTGTCGCCAACTCCCTCGGCTGGGTGCCGGGCGTCGTCGCCGAGGCGGCGGGCGAAGCCTCACGCTGGGCGCTCCTTTCCGCGATCGCGGCGGTCGGCGTGAAGACCTCGCTCAAGGAGGTTCTCAAGGTGGGCGGTCCCGCGATCTGCCTGCTGGTGGCCGAAACCGCCTTTATCGCTCTATTTGTGCTCGGGTTTTTGCTCTGGCCCTTTGGGATGGCGCCGTAGCACGGCAGCAGCCAGGGACCGTGGTTGGGGCCGTTCTCAAGGAGCGGCCGGAGCCCTGCCGGCGCGCACCCCATGGCGGCAAGACCGATGTGAGCATTTGCATCGACAGACATTGCGGAGCCATGGGCCAAGCGTTGTCGTCGGGCCCAAGCTCTGGCCTTGGAGGGCGGCGTTTGCCGATACGGCCGCGGCTCAGGCCACGACGAAATGGCCTGCGCCAACCTCGCGCATGGTCACGGGCTCTGTCACCGTGCCCTTGAGAGCGATGGGAGAGGTTCGCCCCTCGTCGTAGAGCTGCGGCGCGCGCATCGGCTTGCCGGGATCCGGCACCGGGATCGAGGCCAGGAGGTTCTTGGTGTAGTCGTGCACCGGACCCGACAGCACGGATTTGGCGGGTCCGTACTCCACCAGGCGGCCCATGAACATGACGGCGACGGTCTCACTCACCTGCTCAACAATCGCGAGGTCGTGGGATATGAAGAGATAGGTCAGGCCAAGCTCCTGCTGAAGCTCGGAAAAGAGCTCTAGGACTTGCGCTTGGACCGACACGTCTAGCGCTGACACAGGCTCATCCGCGATCACGAGGTCGGGCTCGAGGGCGAGCGCACGGGCGATGCAGAGGCGCTGGCGCTGGCCGCCAGAGAACTCATGCGGGTAGCGTTCCAGATGCTCGTCGCCGAGGCCGACGCGGTTGAGAAGCCACCGCACACGCTCCCGCATTTGCGCCTTTGTCCCCCAGCTGTGCACGACCATCGGCTCGGCGATCTGATCATAGGCCGTCAGGCGGGGCGAGAGCGCGGCGAACGGGTCCTGAAAGACGTAGCCGGTTTTGCGCTGGATCGCGAAGCGGTCGGGTCCGCTCAGCGCGGTGACGTCCTCACCATCGATCTTGATCGAGCCGGCGCTCGGGGTGACGAGACCGATGATTGCGCGGGAGATCGTCGACTTGCCGCAACCGGATTCGCCCACGAGGCCAAGCGTTGTGCGCTTTGGGATCTCAAACGACACGCGATCGGCAGCCAGCACCTCCGCCGTGACGCGGCGCAGGAGCCCCGTGCGCACGGGATAGCGGACGGACACCTCCTCGACCTGGAGCATTGGCACCTCGGCCGCCTCAACCGGCGCTTTCACCTCCGCCGTGCCGAGGATCGGCACCGCCTCAAGGAGCTTTTGGGTGTAGGAGTGCGCGGGCGCAGCGTAGATCTGGGTGACATCGCCCACCTCGACGATGGTCCCGTGCTGCATCACCGCAACCCGGTCTGCAATCTGCGCCACGACGCCGAGGTCATGCGTGATGAAAAGGACGGCGGTCCCGTGGTCGGCCTTCAGCTTTTTGATGAGCCAGAGGATCTGCGCCTGGATCGTCACGTCGAGCGCCGTTGTCGGCTCATCGGCGATCAGGATCTTTGGCTCGCAGACAAGCGCCATCGCGATCATGACACGCTGGCGCATGCCGCCCGAAATCTCATGCGGAAACTGATCGAAGCGGCGCGCCGCCTCGGGGATCCGCACCTCCTCCATTGCAGCGATGGCGCGGGTGCGCGCGTCCGCCTTGGTCAAGCCGAAATGGGTGACGAGCGGCTCGATGATCTGCGCGCCCACTGTGAACACCGGATTGAGCGAGGTCATCGGCTCCTGAAAGATCATCGCGATCTCGTTGCCGCGGATCGCCCGCGCTTCGGGTTCGGGGGCGGAGACCATGTCGATCTTGCCGTCATGGATGATCTTGCCGCCATCGACCGAGCCCCCCGCCTGACGGATCAGCGCAATGGTGGCGAGGGCCGAGACCGACTTGCCCGAGCCGCTCTCCCCCACAATGGCCAGCGTCTCGGAGGGCATCAGATCGAAAGAGATGCCTTTCACCGCCTCGACATAGGACCGCCCCGCCCCGAAGGACACGCGAAGATCCTGAACGGAAAGGACGGGGTCGGGCATGGGGCCTCCTGCGTTTGGCTCTGCGCGTCAACTGGGCCGGCGGCACGGTCCGGCAAGGCCCTCCTGCGGGACTGTGCCCGCCTCGCAACGAGGCGTCGAGTGGATCCGCGCCCCGCGAGCGCCGTTCCGGGCCCGAACCGAGCCGCCCGCCCGGTTTTCGCGCAGCGCGCGCGATCCGCGGCAGCAGAGGGCGCCGTCCCCACCTGGAGCTCGAACTCGGCCAACGCGGCCGTCAAATCCCGATCCAGAAACGCCGCGCCGGCGCGATCCCATCGAGCGCTCGGTGGAGGATGGCATGGCGGCGGACCGCGCCACCGATCGAGGAGAACCCTCGAAGACCGCTAAAGTCGCGCAGTTGGGAGAGACCACAACAGAGGCAAGCAGGACCTAAAGGCTCGAAGCGTTGCCGCACGGCATTTGGCGCCACGATGCCTCCCAGCGGGCAAGGCGGCAGCGTAAAGGCTCAATTTGTACCGTGACCGAGTCTCCGGGGCCAACTCGTGTTGCCTGTCCAATGCGTGGTCGGTCCGGCACAGGAGCGCTGCCACACTTGGCTTTGTTCGACCTGCGCCGGATCGAGCCGCGCCGTCCTCAGCCCCGTGGCGTGCCTCGCGGCGACGGCGGATCCCTGTCCGAGTGTGTCGTTCAGAACCGCAACACTTGGTGCCGGTGCGACGCGCCGTTGGACCGTGGCTCCCGCAAGGCTGTTTTTCGCAATGACCGCAGAGGTCACTTTCAATCGCCTTCCCGCTGACCTCACGGTGCATTCAGACTATAACGAGACCTTGCTGATCGACGCGCCTCACCTGAGAGCGCATCGCAGGCGGCACGCCCTTCAAACAGGGGACGCCCGCCGACCTATGGACGCCCCCTGACAACGTACCGGCCCGGCGACCATGTCAGGGCACAAAGTTTGTATTCTGGTCTGCCATCGAGCGCACGGCGTTTGATCGGCGACACAGGAAAGGGTTCGGATGACCTGCGCACTGCTTCAGAGAGCGCGCGTATCGGGTGCGGAACGCCGGCGTCGTCCTGCAAACCCCTGTGGCACCACCGCAGCAAAGTCGAGTTCGTATTCGATGGCTTTGATAGAGTTGTTGCCCCCGGGGACGGGGGGAGGGGCGACTTGGCCAACGGCCAAGAGCGCCCGACCCCGTCCCGGGTCACACCGGATGACGCCATCGCGCCACACGTTGCACCAGAGGGCGCGCCACGCCTCCATCTACGGCAGCGACCGCGGCGACGAGCACCAGCCCCCACGAGAGCACGCGCGCCGTGTCGGCCCCGTCGAACCCCAGTCGCAACCGGGCCCCAATCCCATGCGAGGCCCCGAGAAACTCGACCAAGACAATGACATGCCACACCCCGAGCAACCCCGTACGCGCCCCCTCAGCAAAAAACGGGGCGAGTTGCGGAACGAGGACAAACCGGACATATCGCGCGCCGCCCACGCGGTAAGAGACGGCCATTTCGGCCAAGTCCCGATCGAGGGAGCGCACACCCAGTCTGAGCTTTCCGGCGATGACAGCCCCCACCCACACCGTTCCTGCAAACAGCGCCGCACCGCCATCTGTGCCGAACATCAAAACCGCCAGTGTGAGGACCGTGAGCCCCGAAACCGGCTGCGCCACCGCAGCGACGCTCTCGAGCCACGGGTCGAGGCCGGGAACGAGGCCGAGCGCGCCACCGAAGGCGGCACCCACCAGAACGCCGAGCGAGAGCGCTGCCAGAACCCGCCCAAAGGTTGCCAGCAGCGGATCTGTCAGCGCTCCGGAGGCCATGTCCTCGGAAAGGACTTCCCCAACACGGTGCGGGCTCGGGACGACCGATCCGGGCCCAAGCGAAACAAGGCTCCACAGCGCAAAGAGCGTGAGGAGCGTCACCGCGAGCCTGAAGGGTGTTGTGTTCGGAGCGGTCATCGCTCGCAAAAGGCGGCCGGCTGGACGAAACTGTCAAGGCGTCTCAATCGGCAAGGCTGTCGTTGACTTGATCTCCTCCATGGAGAGCTGCGACGTGACGTTGAAAATCGGAACCTCCGCGATCAGCCCCCGGTAAAAGTCGTCATAGGCCCGGGCGTTCGGCACGCGCACCTTGAGAATGTAGTCGACATCACCGGCCAGGCGGTGCGCTTCGACCACTTCGGGCCGACGCTGCAGGGCGCCCATAAAGCGCTCGAGCCACGCGGCATCATGGGCCGATGTCCGCACCAAGACAAAGAAACACACATCCAGGCCGAGCGCCTCAGGATCCAGAACCGCGACCTCCGCCCGGATCACGCCTGCGGCCTTCAACTTGCGAATCCGGTTCCAAACCGGTGTCCGAGATCCCCCGACCAGAGCCGCCACATCGTCAAGAGACCGTGAGGCATCCTCCTGCAGAACCGCGAGGATTTTCCGGTCCATCGTATCCAGTCGAACCACCATCCCACCCCATCCTCAGTTTGGGAACACTGCTCCTTGCCCCTGCTGAATAGAGGGAGATCTTCCTTATTTCCAGCCGATAGTGGAAACAGATCGGGATTGAGGACTATTTTTTACCGCAGATGCGGAGAGGTTTCCCAGATGCGGCACTACCCAGTCTTCCTTGACCTCCGCGGCCGGCGCGTCATCGTCGCCGGCGCGGGTGAAACGGCCGTGGCCAAACTGCGCCTCCTCCTCAAGACCGAGGCGCGGATCGTCGTCTACGGCGCAGAGCCGGAGGCCGACATCCGGGCCTGGGCTGCCGCCGGCCGGCTGGTGCTTGTTGAGCGCGAAATCGCGGAGGGTGACGCGCTCTGCGCGGCCCTCCTCTACGCGGCCGCCGACGACCCGGAGGCCGATGCACGGGCGCAGGCCATCGGCCGTCGCGCCGGTGCGCTGACAAACATCGTCGACAATCTCGAGGCCAGCCAGTTCATCACCCCCGCCATGGTCGACCGGGACCCGGTGACGGTCGCAATCGGAACGGAGGGGGCTGCCCCGGTCCTGGCCCGCAAGATCAAAGCCGATCTCGAGGAACGTCTGCCGGCAGCCCTCGGCCAGCTTGTCCGCTTTGGCCAACGGTTCCGCCCCCAAGCGACCAAGCTGCCTCAAGGCCCGCTCCGCCGTCGCTTCTGGTCTCGTTTCTACTTTGAGAAAGGGGCGGAGGCGCTGAAATCCGGCACTGTGGAAACGGTGCTCGAGGATCTGCTGACCGAAACCCTGACGGAGGGCGCACGGCCCGGCCATGTCTCTCTCATCGGCACCGGGCCCGGCGATCCTGAGCTCTTGACGCTGAAGGCGCGTCGCCTCCTCCACGAGGCCGATGTCGTCATCCACGACCGCCTTGTGCCCGCGGAGATCCTTGAGCTTGCGCGGCGCGAGGCGACGCTGATCGATGTCGGCAAAACACCGTTCGGCCCTGCCTGGAAACAGGACGACATCAACGCGCTCCTCGTCGAGCATGGCCGGCACGGCCACGTCGTCCGGCTCAAATCCGGCGATCCGGGCGTCTTTGGCCGGCTCGACGAAGAGATGGACGCCCTCGATGCCGCCGGCATTGGCTTTGACATCGTGCCCGGCATCACGGCGGCAGCGGCGGGCGCCGCCGCGCTCGGTGCCAGCCTGACAAAGCGCGGGCGGAACTCCGAACTCCGCCTTCTGACCGGCCACGACGTCGACGGCTTCGCGGAGCAGGACTGGCGCGCGCTCGCCCGACCCGGTGCAGTCGCAGGGATTTACATGGGCCTGCGCGCGGCGCGGTTTGTCGCCGGCCGGCTTCTGATGCACGGCGCAGCCCACGACACGCCCATCACCGCGATCGAGAACGCCTCGCGCCCGGACCAGAGGATCATCCCGGCCACCCTCCGCGACTTGCCGGAGCGTCTGACCGAGGCGGCCCCCAAGGGCCCCGTGATCCTCTTTCTCGGCCTCGCCCCGCGTGCTGCGGCAGCGGCGGCGGCGGATCAGCCGATGGAGGTGCGCGCATGAGCCGCCCCAAGCCACCGAAGATCGCCACGGCGAACGACCTTCTCGAAGGCGACGTGGTCTACTTTACGCCTGAGGGAACGTGGTCGCGGACCCATGAGGAGGCGGCCGTCGCCGACACGCCCGAGGCCGCTGCTGAGCTCCTCGACCGCGCCAGCGGCCGGGCGCTTGAGGTCGTGGGCGTCTACCTTGCCGACGCGACGCTCGCGGGCGGCGCGCCGCGGCCGGTCCATTTCCGCGAGATCGCCCGCACCCGCGGCCCCTCGAACTATCCCCACGGAAAGCAGGCGGAGGTCTGAGCCATGTACCGCTACACCGAGTTCGACGAGACGTTTGTACGCGCCCGCGTGGAGGAGTTCCGCGGCCAGGTTGAGCGTCGTCTCACCGGCGATCTGACGGAGGAGGAGTTCAAGCCCCTCCGCCTCATGAACGGGCTCTACCTCCAACTCCACGCCTATATGCTCCGGGTCGCGATCCCCTATGGCACTCTCAACAGTGCTCAGATGCGCCAGCTCGCCATGATCGCGGAGCGCTGGGACAAGGGGTATGGCCACTTTACCACGCGCCAGAACATCCAGTTCAACTGGCCGAAGCTGAAAGACGTGCCCGAGATGCTGCAGGCCCTCGCGGATGTCGGCATGCACGCGATCCAGACCTCCGGCAATTGCATCCGGAACGTGACCGCCGACCAATTCGCCGGCGCTGCAACCGATGAGATCGAGGACCCTCGCCCCACGGCGGAGCTGATCCGGCAGTGGTCGACGGACCACCCCGCGTTCTCCTACCTGCCGCGGAAGTTCAAGATCGCGATCACCGGCGCGCCGAACGATCGCGCGGTCACCAAAGCCCACGACATCGGCCTGCGCATGGTGCGCCAGGACGGCGAGGTCGGGTATGAGGTGACGGTGGGCGGCGGGCTCGGCCGCACACCGATGATCGGGCGCGTCGTGCGGGAGTTTCTGCCGAAGGCCGACCTCCTCGCCTATCTCGAGGCGATCCTCGAGGTCTACAATCTCGCCGGCCGACGCGACAACAAGTACAAGGCGCGGATCAAGATCCTGCTCCACGAGACGGGGATCGAGACGCTGCGCGCGCAGATCGAAGAGACCTACGCGAGAAAGCGGCGCCTGCTGCCAGAGATCGATGCGGCTCTGCGCGCAGAGATCGAGGCGGCCTTCGCGCCCCCGGCCTGGGACGAAAGGCCCGTGCCGCCCCTACCGGCGGAGGCTGGCCTTCGCTCGTTCCTCGACATGAACGTGACGGCGCACAAACGCGCCGACCACGCGATCGTGACAGTCTCGCTGAAGCCCATCGGCGGGACACCCGGCGATGCGACGGCGGAGCAGATGCGGGTGCTCGCGGATCTGGCGGAGCGTTACGGCTATGACGAGCTTAGGATCAGCCACGCTCAGAACGTCGTGCTGCCGCATGTCCATCGTGCCGATCTTCCAGCACTTTACGCAACGCTGTGCGCGGCGGGACTGGCGACAGCCAATGTCGGGCTGATCTCCGACATTATCGCCTGCCCAGGGCTCGACTACTGCGCGCTGGCGACGGCGCGGTCGATCCCGGTGGCGCAGGGGATCTCGGAGGCCTTCGCGGATCTGCGCGAGCAAGCCGATATCGGCCCGCTTCAGGTCAAGATCTCCGGCTGCATCAACGCGTGCGGACACCACCATGTGGGCCATATCGGGATCCTTGGACTGGATCGCGCGGGGGTCGAGAACTACCAGATCACGCTTGGCGGCGACGGAACCGAGACAGCGGCGATCGGCAGCCGCACGGGACCCGGCTTCTCGGCCGAAGAGATCGTGCCGGCGGTCGAACGTCTCGTCGCAACCTATCTCTCGCTTCGGGTCGGGGAGGAAGAGACATTTCTCGAGGCCTACCGCCGCGTCGGTCTCGAGCCCTTCAAGACAGCCCTCTACGACGTCGAGCGAGCGGATGCCGCTTAGGGCGCAGATGGGTCGATGGTCGCCCGGAACACACAGGAGGGCACTCAGATGAGTCAGATCGTGACCCGCCCAGGGGCAGGGAGCGAGAGCCGCATCGAAGCGCCGGACGTCCTGCCCTTCGAGGCATTTTGGGAGGGGCGGGACTTGCCCGAGGATGTCCCGCTCGGTGTCCTCCTCGAAGTGGATGCGGACCCTGAGGACCTGGCGCCATGGTTCGGGCGCCTCTGCCTCGTCGTGATCCCGTTTGCCGCGCACAGCGACGGCCGGGGCTTCAGTCTTGCTCAAAAGCTCCGCGACGCGGGCTACAAGGGTCGAATTCGAGCCCGAGGTCACCTGCTGGCCGATCAGTTCCGCGCAGCGCTCCGGGTCGGCATCGACGAGATCGAGATCGATGACGCGAACGCCTCCCGAATGCCCGCAGCGCTCTGGCGCGCGCTGTCGGAGGGGGGCGACTACCGAAGCCGAGTGTTCGCCGCGGGCTAACGCCTTGCACCAGAGGGCCAAGAGCCGGCGTGTCGGCAGCAAAGCTGCCGGCGCGGGAGACATGTCTCCCGCGCCGCGGCTCTGAGAGCCGCGGACACGCCTCGTGCCCGGCCCTGTCGTCGCGACAGGGCCTGACGCTTCAGCGACAGGCCCTCCAGCGCCCCTGCTCCAGGTGAAAATGATCGGCGTGGAGCGCGTTGTAATCGGGGCTCAGCACTGTTCGGAAGTACGGGCACGCACCGTCCCGCGCCGCTTGCCAGAAGGCTTGGTCCGCGCCGGTCCCGCTCCACCGCCCGAGCAGCGGGACCACGCGGCCATTGGCGAGGCGCACCCCGCTGATGTCGATGGCCCGCGCGGTGGCGTGTGCGCTCATCGCTGCACCGATCCCAGCCGTCGTCCGGATCCGGCGACAGGCGTAGCTGCTGAGATGCAGGACTTCGACAACCGGGCTGCCCAAATGGGCCAGGGCGGCTGGCTGCAGCGTGTGGCGGATCCACATTGCAAGACGGAGCGCCGTCTCGCAGCGTGTTTCGACCGGTGCCAGCGTCACCGCTCCAAGGCGGGACAGTTCAACCCGGGTGCGAATGTGACAGGCCGGTCCGTCCACATGCGCCGAGAGGGGCTGAACGGCTTGGCCGGCAATGCGGTCGAGCGCCGGATGGCAGAGCGCCGGATCGGCGGCGGTTCTGGCGAGCTTGAGGGTGGTCATGGGACCGGGCGCCGCAAGAGGGTCGAGCGGAGCCCAGGGCCACCAGCGGAGGTCGGAGGCCACAGACGCCGCGAGCCACAAGAGAAGTCCCAACCCGGCCAGCGATGTCACGGCGCGGATGCCGGGAGGTGGCCCCTTTTGTCGGGGCGGCGGTCGCTTTGACTGACGGATATGGGGCGGCAGCATGAGCGGAGCCTAGCACACCGATCGACGTGACATCCCTGGCTTCAAGAGCGCACTTCCGCGGCGAGCTCTGTGGGGAGAGAGTTCCGCGCGCTCTCTCCCCAAGATCGGCACTGTCCCACCCCAAGGACACACGCCGCAGCTTCGGGAAGCGCAGACGCGCCTCGGCCACCCCTCATGGCCTGGAACCGAATTGCAGCACCGGTGATCGCGACAGCGATCGGTGACGACCGTCCTGGTGTCTGCTCATTTTTTGCGGAGATTCAGAGGCTTCTGCCCGTAGCCGCATTTGTGTCACAGTGGCGGTGCAGATGCAACATTCGTATACGCAGGACTTTAATCGTAACCGATTGGAAGGACTTGGTGATCCCCAAAAAACTGGTGGCGGCCCTGGTTCGGGCCGCCACGTCGCTACATCCGACGGACCGGCGCGCCGCGCTTCAGCGGTCGACGATCGCCATGATCCGGCGACGCTTTTCCTGCGTGTTGTCGTCGGACTCGATCACGTTTTTGATCAGTGCGAGCTGGCCAAGGGTCAGGTCGCCCATGCCGATGTCCTCGATGCCAAGACGCTGGAACTCGGAGTCGATGGCCGCCTCAAGCATGGTGAGCTGCTCGCCCATGGCGAAGGCGGTGGTTGCGCCGGCGAAGCTGAGGGCCGCGGCGGTCGTGACAGCGATAAGGGTGCGTTTCATTGTATCCTCGTGGGTTTTCGTAAGCGATACGCCGGCCCGTGCGAACCGGTGCCCCGACGTTGTGCCGGTCGGCAAAACCTCTCTCAACACACCTTTCTGCTCACGAAAACTCACAAAGTTGTTACTTGACTGCCCTTATCAACGAGCCGTGAGCAGGTGTGTCAGTCTTTCAGAAGTCAGATTCTTCAGACACTTAGATCATTGTCTGTCACAAATCTCACGGTATCGCGGCTCATTTGGACCTTTATTACGAAACAATGCCGTAACAGAGCGCCAATTATTGCACTCAGCGCTCTCATTTCACCTTAATTTTATCCCCGTCTGTGGCCCTGCTTCAACGCAAAATCTCGGGCGTATTCATGATTTTAGGAACAAAAAAGCCGCCCTGTGGGGCGGCTCGGTCTCGATTCGTTGAAAATCAGGCCGCGGCGGGCCGAAACTCCAGTGCCGTGCCATTGATGCAGTGGACGAGTTGACCGTCAACCCGCAGCAGATGGCCCAAATGGCTGCCGCACCGACGGCATATCACCTCGATCAACGTGCGCTCATTGCCCGGCGTCCCAGAGTAGTTGGCCTCCGTATCGATGTCCATCAAAACTGACAGCGGTTCGGCATGGCGAAAGAAGACCCACCCTTTGTCAAGGCGCACGCGGTGGACGCTGTCGAAGAGCTTCAGACCGCACCCCTGACAGTAGAAGCTGCCGGTCTCATACTGCTTTGACAGCGGGCTGGAGCCTGGCCATTCCGTGCCGTTTTTGCGAAGGATCTCGTATTGCTCGACGGTCAAACGCTCGAGCCACTCCTCGTTGGTGTATTGCACCTCGAACTGGAAATCATCCGTCGCGATGCGATCTGCATGCGCGGCTGCGGGCAGTCCAGCGCCCGCGGCGGCTGCCGCAGTTAGAAATGTCCGGCGAGTGGGCGTGAATTTTTGCATCTTGTCCTCCTGGCTCTCGTGACGGGCACCGTACATTGACGACCTTTCACACCTGTGCACCGTCGCGTGATTTCACGGAAGACTGATCAATAGCGATAATGCTCGGGCTTGAATGGCCCGTCCGCCGTCACTCCGATGTAGTCGGCCTGGTCGGTTGAAAGCTCGGTCAGTCGCGCACCGATCTTGGCGAGATGCAGCCGTGCCACCTTCTCATCGAGGTGCTTCGGCAACACATAGACCTCGTTCTTGTACTGGTCGCCTTTGGTCCAGAGCTCGATTTGCGCCAGCACTTGATTGGTGAAGGAGGCCGACATCACGAAGGACGGGTGGCCCGTCGCGTTGCCAAGGTTAAGAAGCCGCCCTTCTGAGAGGAGGAGCATCCGGTTGCCGGACGGCATTTCGATCATGTCGACCTGATCTTTGATGTTCGTCCATTTGTGGTTCTTGAGGCTCGCCACTTGGATCTCGTTGTCGAAGTGGCCGATGTTGCCGACAATCGCCATGTCCTTCATTTCGCGCATGTGCTCGAGGCGGATCACGTCCTTGTTGCCGGTTGTGGTGATGAATATGTCTGCGCTCGAGACCACATCCTCGAGCAGCACAACCTCGAAGCCGTCCATCGCGGCTTGGAGCGCACAGATCGGGTCGATTTCGGTCACTTGGACGCGCGCTCCCGCGCCCCGAAGCGATGCAGCCGAGCCCTTCCCGACATCGCCGTAGCCGAGGACGACCGCCGTCTTGCCGGCCATCATCGTGTCGGTGGCGCGCCGGATCCCGTCGACGAGGCTCTCTTTGCAGCCGTACTTGTTGTCAAACTTGGATTTCGTGACGCTGTCGTTCACGTTGATCGCGGGGAAGGGCAGATGCCCCTTCTCCATCATTTTGTAGAGGCGGTGGACACCCGTCGTCGTCTCTTCGCTGACACCCTTGATGGCGTGACGCTGTTTGACGAACCAACCCGGGGACTTTGCCAGTCGCGCGCGGATCTGAGCGAAGAGCGCCTCCTCCTCCTCGGAGGTCGGCGTTGCGATCAACGCCTCCTCGCCCTCTTCGACGCGAGCGCCGATCAGGATGTAGAGCGTTGCATCGCCTCCGTCGTCGAGGATCATGTTCGCCGTGCCCTCTGGGAAGTCGAAGATCCGGTCGCAATACTCCCAGTACTCAGGCAGTGTTTCGCCCTTGATCGCGAACACCGGCGTGCCGCCCGCAGCGATGGCGGCCGCCGCGTGATCCTGGGTCGAGAAAATGTTGCAGGAGGCCCAGCGGACCGACGCGCCGAGCGCTGTCAGCGTCTCGATCAGCACCGCCGTCTGGATCGTCATATGCAAGGAGCCCGCGATCCGCGCACCTTTCAGCGGTTGGCTGTCGCCGAACTCCTCACGGAGCGCCATGAGGCCTGGCATCTCCGTCTCAGCGATGTCGAGCTCCTTGCGGCCAAACTCCGCGAGCGCAAGATCCTTGACGACAAAGTCGTGGGTCTGATCGTCCGGCATGGCTGTGTCCTCAGTGCACAAATGGGTCAGCGCCTCTTAGCACTGGCCGGTATGCCCTGCAAACGCATGCTGGCCGCAATCCGAGAACACTGCTGCCTCGATTTTTCTGTAAGATTTGGCATAATTTGACGCGTCGGCGTGGCGGAGCGCGGGATGGAGGAAAGGACCCTCGAGGAGTTGGAGCGGATAAGGCACCTCTACGCCCCGGGCGCGGAGCCCGTCTGGTATGAGGTGATCGTCACAGACCACAATTTTCAGGGTCTTATGGTGATCGTGCTGGTGAGCTTTCTGGTGATTCCCTTGCTCGGGATGGCCGCTCGCGCCAGTTTGGCAAGTCGGCGGGACGATGCAGACGAAGAAACACCACTGGAAAGTGATGCCGCAAAGCGCTCGCACCACCTGCGGGATTTGCGGCGACAGCGCCAAGGCCTCGACGATGCCTAAGTGTCACGTTAACGACTTTTAAAGGATCAGTGTGTCGTAATTCAGCCCAAATGTTATTAACCTAGTACTACATTAGGTTGGGTGTCGAAAATGGCATATGGACGACAATCAGATATTCTAAATTATGTCTATGGTCCTGGCGGTGGGTCTGCGCAGGACGCAGCCAACATGACTGCATTGCAATGGTTACTCACGGACGACACAGTCCGACTTGGCGCAACTATTGCAATGTTTGTCTTGATTGGTGGCGCGGCCGTTCGGCGGATACATGCCCATTTAAGCGAGCGGGACTTGGCGCCTGCTCGTCGAGGGCGAACTGTCATGGTACAAAGCAAGCGTAACGACGCCCGGGATTACCCGATGATCGTCGGACATCGGTCGCGCGCTGAACGCGCACGCCACTTCCGCAGCCTGCGGCTCAGCCGCGACTGGGCCCGGCGGGAACGGTAGAAGGGCCGACTGTCCGACCCAAGGGACCCAAGCCGGGCCACTTGTGTGGAGGAGTTATGTCGGTATCTGAAGCGTCGACCCCCTGGGTCGTGGATGTGCTCACAGCAGTCCTCACTGCCGAAATGCCCGTGTTCGACATCACAGGGGCAGTTTGGCGCGATCTCTCTGTGATCGTTCTCTTCACGCTCCTGATCCTGGTGATCCTGCGCCAAATCCGGCGCGAAGTCCGTCTCCGCGCGCGGATTGCGGAGATCACTCCGGTCCGACTGACCCGCGATGACCAGATCGAGACATACCACCGCCGCATCTGACAAGGCTTGAGCCACGCCGTCAGACGCGGCACCAGATGGTGCATGACACAACGTGCGTGGCAGCGAATGCTCTCGGGCCGCCGGCTCGATCTTCTGGACCCGGCGCCCCTCGACATCGAGATCGAGGACATCGCCCATGGGCTCGCCTTCGTTGCGCGCTGGAACGGGCAGACTGCCGGAGACTATCCTTACTCGGTTGCTGAACACTCGCTGCTGGTGGAGGAGCTATTTCGTCGCATCGCGCCTACAGCGCAGGTGCAGTGGCGGATGGCGGCCCTTCTCCACGACGCCCCGGAATACGTGATCGGCGACATGATCTCGCCCGTCAAGGCGGCCGTCGGCTCGGCCTACAAGGCGATGGACGACCGCCTCACAGCCGCAATCCACCTCCGCTTCGGGCTGCCGGCGGCACTGCCCGCAACCATCAAGCGGCGAATCAAACGCGCAGACCGTATCAGCGCCTGGCTGGAGGCAACCCAGCTCGCCGGCTTCTCTGAGCGCGAGGCGACACGGTTCTTCGGGGCGCCGGCCGGCGATGACCTCGGCGCCTTTGCCTTGAACCTGCGACCGCCCGTTGACGTCAAGGCCGCTTACCTCGCCCGCTTCGAGGCGCTGGAGGCGGCCATGGGGTAGACGCTTCGCCCTGGCAATCGAGGCGAGCCGGCCTTATATCGCGCCAGTGACGGACAGGGCATAAGGGGGCGCGAATGCTGGAATTCGGTCAGGCCAAGGCCGCTGAGGCTGACGTGATCAAAGACGGCAGCGAAGCGACATTTATGGCCGACGTGATCGAGGCCTCGAGCAAGGTCCCGGTCATCGTTGACTTCTGGGCGCCGTGGTGCGGCCCCTGCAAAACGCTCGGCCCCGCCCTCGAGGCGGAGGTGACGGCGGCCCGCGGCAAAGTCCGGTTGGTCAAGATCGACATCGACCAGAACCAAATGCTTGCCTCACAGATGCGGATCCAGTCGATCCCAGCGGTCTATGCTTTTATTAATGGCCAGCCGGTCGACGGCTTCATGGGCAACCAGAGCCCCGGGCAGCTGAAGCACTTTGTCGAGACCCTGATCAAAAACAGCCCCGCGGGCGATGGCGGCCTCGGTGAGGCGATTGCCGCAGCCAACGAGATGCTGGCAGAGGGCGCTGTGGCCGATGCTGCGCAGACCTTTGCCGCCATCCTGGGGGAGGAGCCCGAGAACGCCGAGGCGCTTGCCGGTCTCGCCCGTGCCCACATTGCCCTCGGCGAGATTGACCGCGCCCGCGCCATCCTCGACAGCGCGCCCGACGCCAAGAAGGGCGATCCGGCGATCATGTCTGTCTATGCCGAGCTCGATCTCGCCGCTGAGACGGCGGAGACCGGCGAGGCGGCAGAGCTCTTGGCAAGGCTCGAGGCCAATGCCGACGATCACCAAGCCCGCCTCGACCTCGCACTCGCACAG
Organism: Pseudomonadota bacterium; assembly: GCA_039193505.1. GTDB lineage: Bacteria > Pseudomonadota > Alphaproteobacteria > Rhodobacterales > Rhodobacteraceae > Algicella. The sequence goes on from JBCCWM010000016.1 coordinate 19,121, forward strand.
ATTGCAGCCAAGAACCACGAGGCGGCGGTTGAGACGCTGCTCGATCTCTTCCGTCGCGCGCCAGAATTCGAGGACGGCGCCGCGAAAGCGCAACTCTTCAAGCTTTTCGACATGTTGGGTCCGAAGGACCCGGTGGCGCAAAAGGGCCGACGGCGCTTGTCCTCCATGATTTTCGCCTAAGTGGTGCCCCACGCTACAGGGGCACTTGATGGTCAAAACTTTCGCGATCGCGGATCTACCCGAGACAATCCCGGTCTTCCCTTTGCCGGGGGCCCTTCTGCTGCCGCGCGCACGATTGCCGCTCAACATTTTCGAGCCGCGCTACCTGGCGATGCTCGACGACGCGCTGAAAACGCGAGAGCGGTTGATCGGCATGGTGCAGCCGATCCAAGTCCCGGAGGGGCAAACCTCCGGCAGGCTCCACAAGATCGGCTGCGCCGGGCGCATCACCACCTTCCAGGAGACGGATGACGGGCGCTACATGATCTCGCTCACAGGGGTGTGCCGGTTCCGGATCGGGCAGGAGCTTCACGGGTTCACGCCCTACGCACGCGCCGAGGTTGCCTGGGCCAGCTTTGAGCGCGACCTTGGCCGGCGGGAAGTGGATGACGGCTTTGACCGACCAGCCTTTCTCGACGTGCTGAAACGGTTCTTCGAGACAGCACAGCTCCAATCCGACTGGGACAGTCTGAAGGAAGCGGAGGAAGAGCTTTTGATCAACTCCCTGTCCATGCTCTGCCCCTTCGATCCGGAGGAGAAACAGGCGCTCCTCGAAGCGCCGACGCTCGAGACCCGGCGCGAAACCCTCGTGACACTGATGGAGTTCGCGCTTCGGGGCGGTGATGACGAGGGGGCGCTTCAATGAACATCGCAACGGATGAGATCGACCGGCATCTTCTCGAGGTCCTGGTCTGCCCCGTCACACGGTCCACGCTCAGCTATCGGCGCGCAGACAATGAACTCGTCTCCGAAGCGGCGGGCCTCGCCTTTCCCATTCGCAACGGCATCCCGGTGATGCTCATCGACGAAGCCCGGCAGCTCGACGAGTGAGATGAGGGGATCGCCGCGCCGGGCCCTCCTCCGAGAGCTCGCCGTCGTCAGCCTCATCAGCGCCGTTGTCCCGGCCCTCCTCTGGGCCTCACCGCTCGCCATCGACTCAACGCCCGAGCTGGTGCGCTTTGCGAATGTGGTCATCCCGGCCCAGATCCTGGGGCGGCCCTCCTGATCGGCGAGAACCTCCGCCGCGTCCGAGGTCTCCACCGCAACGCGCTCGACATGCGCCGTGATCCGCGGTCATACCTGTTGCTCCTCCGCTCGTTTCGGGACAGCGCCGCACATGAGCACGTCCTGCGGGACATCTCGCCCGAGGGGCAGCCCTTTCCCAACATCCAGCTCAGCATGATCGGCCCGCTTGAGCGCGGCCTCAGGGACGAGGAACTGGCCCTGGTCGTTCTCGGCGGGCCGTTGAGCCTCCCGAGCGATCACCGCGTCGTCTGGCTCGAGACATCGAACGAGGCGTGGCGCGCCGCGTTCGAGCGGGCTGCCCGCGGCGCAGCAGGCATCGTGCTTTGCCCGGGCACCACAGATGGCCTCAAGGCTGAGTTGGCCGAGATCCGTGCGTCGGGCTATGCGGAGAAGACCGTCATCTACATGCACCCCACCCTGGAAGGGGGGCCCTGGACTGAGGTCATCGGGCCTACGGCCCAAGCCGACCTATGGCTCAAAGCCAAAGGCGAGATCGAAGCCGAGGGGGCTCCTGTCCCGGATCACCTCTCAGATGGGATGGTGTTTCGCCTCGACGACCCGACTCAGCCGGTCCCGCTCGGGGACCACCCGCCGGCGTTCCTTGCCCGAGCGGTGGTGGCCCTCTTGCCGAAAGCGCCGATGTCGGACCCGGTGTCCGCTCTGATCAAAGACCTCAAAGACGCGCGGCCTGTTGGCACCGTGCCCGATCTGCTCTCTCCACCGGGCGGCACGCTGTGGCTGATGTACTTCACCCTCTCGACATCGATCTCGGCCGCGGCTCTTGGGCTCGTTCTCGGTCTACTCCGGCAGTTCGCCTAGCCCTCGTCTGCCGGGATTTGATATGTGCTCGCCGCCCAGAGGGTCATCCAGAGGGCATCGAACCGCTCCTTGAGGGCGGTGTTCGCCTCCACGATGCGCACGGCGTTCACCATCACCTCTCCGGGTCGGCGGGGAATGCGCACCAGGCCCTCGCCATCCGTGCGGAGCAGGATCTCCTCGACCGCGCCGTCCTCGTCTTTGATGAACGCAAAGACCGGCGCATTTGCGTCGGGGGCCTGCTGCCAGAGGAGCCGAAACACCATCTCGCCGCTGTCGGTGTAGGGGTTGGTCTCGGCCACCAGTTCAAACGGCATGCCGACGGCCTGGTCCTCACCGGCGCCGCCGCCCACGGCCACAAGGGCCTTTACGAAGCGGTGATAGCCCTCAACGATCCCCTCCTCCGGAAAGCCGCGTGCGCGGTGGAGATCGAGCGCATCCTCAAGGCGTTTGCCCCTGAGAAACGTCTCGAACTTTTCCATGTCATTGTAGACGATCTTCGAGGCAGGCGACGCGTGGTAGAGCACGTGGAGCCCCGTGCCGAGCGACGGTACGGAAACGGCTGGACGCTGGCCCGCTTCGCCCGGGATCGGCTGCCGCTCCGCCGCGGCCACGACGCCGGACTGGGCGTAGCCCCGCTCAGAGTAGGAGTACTCGATCCCCTCAAAGAACTCGCCATTGAGCGCGCGGGCCTCGATCCGCGCCCCCTCGGGCAGAACATAATCCAAGGGCTCCAACCAGAACTCATGGGCCGCAGCGGGGCCGGCCAGGAGGAGAAGGGCGGCGGTGAGCGCTTTCATGCGTGGTCCAATGCTTGACCCAAAGGGGCGGTTGGCGAGAGTGAAGGCCATGGACATCGAAACCGCAAGCCCGGACCACGCCCCCGCCATCGCTCGACTGGCCGAGCAAGCCTTCGACGTGTGGACACCGCGGATCGGCCGCCGCCCCGCGCCGATTGCCGAGGACTTCCCGGCCCGGATCGAAGAGGGCCGGGTGCGCGTCCTTCGGCAAGACGGCGTGATGGCGGGCTACGCCGTCGTGACCCCGTCGGCGGACGGGTTTCACATTGACGCCGTGGCGGTCGACCCCGCCCGTCAGGGGCAGGGTCTCGGCCGGCGCTTCCTCTCTCATCTCGAGGCGGAGGCGCGGGCGCGCCGCGCGCCCCGCGTGACCCTTCAGACCAATGCTGAGATGGACACGAACATCGCTTTCTACCTCTGGGCCGGCTACGCGGAGACCGGGCGGGTGGTCGAAGATGGCTTCCGGCGGATCAACTTTGAGAAGGCGCTCGGATGAGCGCGGACCGGCTCACTCAGGCATTTGAGGCGCAAGCGCGCGCCTGCGACCGGCTCGGTGCACCGTTCACGGCCGCCCTTCTGAGGGCGGCAGGCGTCGCCATCGATGACGGAACGATAACCGGCCAGCGGCTTCTCGCGTGGGAGGGCGATCTCACCGCCACCGGAGATGCGGCAGCGCTCCGCCTGGCGGGCGCCCTCCACGCGCGTGTTCGTGCTGGCGGGGCACCGACCCTCGCGCCGCTTTACCCGCCCGCACCGATGCCCGAGGCCGGTGCGCTCGCCGATGCAATCGCCGAAACCCTCCGGACTGAGGATGCCGAGATCAGGCCCTGGCTCGATCGTCCGCCGCAAACCAACGAAGTTGGGCGGTCCGCGGCGGTGTACCCGGGATTGATGGCAATCGCCGCGGCCTTTGACCGTCCGATGGCCCTCTTCGAGCTCGGCGCAAGCGGCGGGCTGAACCTTGTTCCGGACCGCCTCGCATATGTTCTCGGCGGCGCGGAGTTCGGAGATCCAAGCGCACCCGTCACGCTCGCGCCCGACTGGACCGGGCCGCCGCCCGCTGGGCCGCCGCCCCGCATCGCGCTCAGGCGGGGCTGCGATCTGACGCCGCTCGACCTCCGTTCGGCGGAGATGCGCGCGCGGCTCGCGGCCTATATCTGGCCCGATCAGCCGGCCCGGCTCGCGCGGCTGGAGGCCGTGGCGAAGATTGCCGGCGCGGAAGGCATCTCTGTCGAGAGCGA